>NZ_JAYFER010000689.1:0-30042 GCF_055795065.1 Lyngbya sp. CCY1209 | reverse complement strand
CCTTGAAACATCGATGTAAAGGTCATTTCAGTTTCCTATTGCCTGTTGCCTATTGCCTATTGCCCTCTAGCAGCGCTATACCTTGTATTTCAGATCGAAAAAAAAGCCTTAATAAAAACTTCCGAAACTCGACCCGGGCAGCCGGGGGATGGCCCGCCGTCTGGTGTGTAACGACTCGCCTCGCACAGCGCTATATACCCTATAGCAGCTTGAGCGGACATAATGTCACAGCCCCCAGCATTGGGGGTTTGGGGGCCGGACAATACACCCTCAATCATTCACCTGCAACCGGGCATCCAAGGTTTTGAAAATGCGATCGCGGCTCTTTTCCAAGTGGGCGAGGGTGTAGGCATCCATGCGATCGCCCCCTTTGTCCAAGCGATGACTAATCGCCTCCCCGAGTTGCTTTAACTGGAACCAAGCCAAGGTTTTCGCATCTTCGGGGACGTCGGTATTTTCCAATACCATATCGGCGAGAATATCGAGGTAAACTTGTTGCAGGGGACGGCGAAAACCGCCGATCGCAACTCCATCATCCCGCCAAATTTCCGTCCAAATGCTGTTATTGAGCATTTCAAATAATTCCGGCAGGGTGAGGGTATTTCCCGGCGCGGTTTTCAACTCCAAGTCCCGCAGGCGACTCAAGCGGGTGGGCGCCAGCAATTCCCGAAGGACGTAAGTTTGCAGCCACAAAATGCGATCGCCGATGGGATAGTCGAGGGAGGCGTAGCGATCGGGATTTCCCCAATCCGACCACCGGGAGGGCACCAGGCGGTTAATTAAATCCGGAGAAAAATTGAACGCATCTTCGGCAAAAACATACTCTTCCAACAACCGCAGCGCCCGTCTTTGTTCGCTTGCTGGAATCGGTTCCAGGGGCAGTGTTCCGCCCCGACTGCCGACCCGTTGGCGATCGAAAGATTGCCCCCCGACGTAGACCGTCGCGTTGTCAACTTGGCTGAAATAGTAGCCGAAAATCGTCTCGAAAACCTGCCGCAGTTGGTCCGACTCCCCACCCCATCCGAAAGAGCGGGTTTCCAACCGCTCCCACATCGCCCGGGCGTTGTCCAACTGCGATCGGGAATATTGCAACATATCATTGCTCAGATCGAAGGCGTTCGCCGCCGGGTCGAGGTACACCCCCCACAGATCCTCATCCGTGGCGAAGGCCAATTCCGGCGCCGTCCCCCGCCGCGCGATCTCCTGCAATTCCCGAGATTCGCCGTAGGGGGTACCCGCCGAAATCGGCTTGTACCCGTACTCAATCGCCCAGCGGTCGTAGGGGCCGACGATCGCCGGAAAATAGTCGCCCTGGGGTTGACCTCGGGGGGCGAGGTTGACGGGGACGTAATCCATCACCGAGGCCACCATCCCCCGCGTCCGGGTAATATTTTTATCGTTCAACTCCTCCGGCGCCAGCATCGTGCTGCCGTGGAAATTGTGTCGCAGTCCCAGGGCGTGGCCGATTTCGTGGGCGACGAGGAGGCGGAGAAACTGGTGGATGTACTCTTCTACCGAGTCGGTGTGGGTTTTCGGATCTAAAGTGGACAGGGCGATCGCGCCGACGGCCAGTTGTCGCTCGGAGCCCGCCGCGAAACATCGGTGTTCGTCGAGTTCCCGGCGGTTCGCCGAGAGTCCCACCTCGCAGACATCGGTGTTGAGGTCAGCCAAAACAGCTTTTCCACTGCCCAGATCGGCGATCGCCCGACTCTCGATCACCATATCGGCGTCCAAAATTTCCCCGGTCAGAGGATTGACGTGGGAGGGGCCGTAACCGCTAAATCTCGCATCGAAAGACATCGACCAGCGGATGGTATTGTAGCGGACATCCGCCGGGTCCCAGGGGGCATCGTCGGGCATCTGTCGCACTTCGATGGCGTCGGAAAAGCCCGCCGCCTCGAAGGCTTCGTTCCACATCAACACCCCCTCCCGAATGGCGTCCCGGTATTCCGAGGGGACGGTATTTTCGATCCAAAAGACGATCGGTTCCACGGGGGGAGAAAGGGGGGCAGCGGGATCTCGTTTCTGCAAATTCCAGCGGTTGATGTGGCGGACGACGGACGATCGCCTGCCCCGGTTCGGGTCGGAGACATCTTGGTAAGTGGTGGTGAAGTAGCCGATCCGCTCGTCGGCGATGCGGGGGCGGTAGCCGTTCGGGTCGGGAACGGCGAGAAAACTATAGCGAATTCGCAGATTGAAAGACCGGGAGTCGGGGAGGGCGGGGGAGTCCCAAAACGGCAAATTTCCGCCCCCGGAAAATCCCAAAACCGACTCGATCTCAACGTTGTTCGGGAAGGCTTCCACGCTGGAAATGTAGGACTTTTGGGCGTCGAGGCTGTAGTTATTTTGCAGGGCGGCGATCAGTCGGTCTGAGAGTCCCGAAAGTTCGCGATCGCCGGTCAAAACCGTTCCCAGGTCCACCAAAACGCTCTGGCGGTCCGGGTGGACGGCGAGGATGGGCAAGGTGTAAAGGATCGACTCCCCCGCCGAACGAGCGAGCGATCGCCACTGGGGATCGTCGGGGGCGGCGCGAAAATTGATGTTGGGAATGACAAATTCGACCGAGTTGGAACGGGGACGCAGTTGAAACAGGAAATCTCCGAGATCCAGGCCGCCGAAAGTTCCCACCGTTTCCAACCCGGCATCTAGGGTGATAAAACAGAGGAAAGGTTCCTCAAATTGTTCCGGCCGAATTTCCAGATAAACTGACCCGGTCTGGGAATTTTGATAGAGGGTAAACAGCCCCGACCATCGTTCCATTCCCTCTACGAGATCTGCAAATGTCGCCGCTGGAGCCGGTTCCTGGGCGAGTTGCATTTCCGCCCGAAAGGGGGGCGGCGAAACTTGGGCGATCGCCCGGGGCAACGCGACTGTCACCGTCAAAAATGAGAGGGCAAAAATCCCCATCAATAACCCAATCTTTTTCATTCCCATCCCCCCTATTATTCAAACATTTGTCGGGAGATTATTTCTTCTGTGGCGTTCTCAAATTATATTCTTCCACTTTCTGCTCGAAAATCTGCGACGCCCGGTCGGCGGGGACGTCGAGCATCTGCCACAGATGGGTCAAAAATTCCCGCTCTTTCGCCGAGAGGACACCATCCACCAACAGCAGGTCGCTGACGACGACGAACGCGGGTTCCTGCAGTTCTGCCGGCAGAAATTCTCGAGCGATCGCCAATAGGGAATAGGTCCCTTTGACCGACAACAATTCAAACAGTTTTTCCAACAAATTGGTCAGCCGCTGTTGGGAATACCCCTGAAACAGGGGCAGTTCCGAGAGCAAAACCACGATGCGATCGCGCTCTTCGTCGCGCATATAACCGTCGGCGGAAATGGCACTCACCGCGATCGCCGCGAACGCCTCCGGAGTGGACAGCGAAATTCGGCCCTCGTCGGCTCCCTTAAAGATTTTATTCAGTATGCTCATGGCAAACTCTCCCCCTTGACCTTCTCGAAGACCTGTCGAGCCGATTCCATCCTAACCCAAACGGGCCGGCGACGGCTTCCGATCCGCGATCGCTCTGGAGGTTAACTCCTCAACTCAAGTTTTGACGGGCGCTCCCCCTCCCCGACCTTTCGGAGGGGGGAGTCGCCCGGTTATCGGTTGGAACCGTTTCCTCTCGGAAGCGTCAGGCCCTCGGCCGCCTGACGGTACTCTTCCACATTCTCGTTGAAATCGATAGGCAGCACGGCCACCACGTTCTCGTGGGGGCGGGGAATGATCACCCAGGTTTCCAGAGCCGCACCGTAAACGTGCTCCACCGCCGCAATTCCGGCATCCATCGCCGTTTTCACTTCCGAGACGTCGCCGCGGATCATGACCGTAAACCGGGCGCTCCCGGCCCGGATGTAGCCCACCAGGGTGACGCGACCCGCTTTGACCATCGCATCGGCCGCCGCCAAAATTCCCGGAAATCCCTTGGTTTCCAGTGCGCCCACTGCTTGTTGTGACATCTAATCTCTCCTGGATAAATGAAATAATTTGTCGCCGCGACTCGATTTGAGCGAATGTTGCGACCCCTATTGACCGATAACATTTGCCGTGAAATCCGGCCGAACCCCGGGCGACCCCCTAAACTCGGAAGGGTTCGCTCTCCGGCGTGTGATGGATGGGGAGGACATCGACGATATTCGGCGGCGGGTTGGGGATGGTGTAGTGCGTGATAATCGTACACCCGAACGTCTTTTCCGCCGCGGCGACACCCGCTTCCATCGCCGGTCTGACTTCGGAAGTCCCTCCCCGAATGGCGACCATGAACTCTCCCCGTTCGGCCAGACCGTAATACACCAGGGTCACTCGTGCGGCTTTCACCATCGCATCGGCCGCCGCTAGTACCCCCGGAAATCCCAATGTTTCAATTACACCCACCGCCTCTGGCATGGAAGGTCTCCTCGATCGTTAGATATGGCTCAAGCTAATTCTACGCCGAAACCCGCTTCGATTGGGACGCTTCGTTCAGAAAACTTTAGGAATGGCTGAAATTTGGATTGATACCGGGTTGGCGATCGAGTCGTGGCAACATGAAAAGAAGACATGAATGGGTAAGGATCGAAAGAACATGGAGATACGACGCATCGCGGAATTGTTGAGAACGGGTCAGCCGGGGGAAGCGGTGACGGTTCGCGGTTGGGTGAGGACGAAGCGGGAATTGAAGGAGTTCGCCTTCGCGGAGGTCAATGACGGGTCCGGTATGGCGAATCTCCAGGTGGTGATCAATGCCGATCTCGCCGACTCCGATACTATTTTGCGGCAACTGAACACGGGCGCCTCGGTGGAGGTGACGGGGGAGGTGGTGGAGTCCCCCGCCAAGGGCCAGCGGATCGAACTGAAGGCGACAACTGTCCGGGTTTACGGGGAAGCGGACCCCCAATCCTACGTTTTGCAGAAGAAGCGGCACTCCTTCGAGTTTCTACGGACCATCGCCCATTTGCGATCGCGCACCAATACCTACGGGGCGGTTTTTCGGGTCCGCAACGCCTGCGCGGCGGCGGTCCACCAGTTTTTCCAGGAACGGGGTTTTCTGTGGGTCCACACCCCCATCATCACCGCCAGCGACTGCGAGGGGGCCGGGGAACTGTTCTCGGTGACGAGTTTGGATCTCAATGCCTTACCCCTCAATGAGGCGAAAGCGGTGGATTTCAGCCAGGATTTCTTCGGGAAGCGGGCGTTTCTTACCGTCAGCGGCCAGTTGGAGGCGGAAATTATGGCTCTGGCCTTCGGGAGTGTCTACACCTTTGGACCGACGTTTCGGGCGGAAAATTCCAACACCTCCCGCCACCTGGCCGAGTTCTGGATGATCGAACCGGAGATGGCGTTTTGCGATCTCGACGGCAATATGGATCTGGCCGAGGCGTTTTTGAAACATATTTTTAAATCCGTGTTGGAAAATTGCGCGGAGGATATGGAATTTTTCAACAAGCGCATCGACAATTCGGTTCTGGAGACGGCGGACAATATCATCAACAACGAATTCGAGCGCATCACCTACACTGAGGCGATCGCGCAATTGGAAAAAAGCGATCGTAAATTTGAATATCCCGTCAGTTGGGGCCTGGATCTCCAGTCTGAGCACGAGCGCTACCTGGCTGAGGAATTGTTCAAAAAACCCGTCATCGTCACCGACTACCCCGCCGAGATCAAGGCGTTTTATATGCGCCAAAATGACGACGGAAAAACCGTCCGGGCGATGGATGTCCTGGCGCCGAAAGTCGGGGAAATTATCGGCGGTTCCCAGCGGGAAGAACGCTTGGATGTCCTGGAAAATCGCATCAAAGCCTCGGGTATCGATGCTGAGGAGTTGTGGTGGTATCTGGATTTGCGACGGTACGGAACCGTCCCCCACGCCGGATTCGGCCTCGGTTTCGAGCGGGTGGTACAATTCATGACCGGAATGGGCAATATCCGCGACGTGATCCCCTTCCCCCGCGCACCGCAAACCATTGATTTTTAACCCATGAAAAGTAGGGGCGAATGGCATTCGCCCTCTTCCCCTTCCCCTTCCCCTTCCCGATTCCCGATTCCCGATTCCCGATTCCCGATTCCCGATTCCCGATTCCCGATTCCCGATTCCCGATTCCCTTTTCTCCTCAAACCTTCAACACCGATTTTCGGATCAAATCGATCCCTTTATTGGCGACATCTGAATAACTCAACTCCCCGGCAAAGATGCGGCTCATTGTCGCCGCCGCCGCCTGATGTTTGACTCCGACTTGATAACTTAACTGGGGGAAGCGGTAAAATATTTGAGCCAATTTCTGCGCCCAAAGCATCTCTTTTCCCCACTCTTCGACCATGATTTCCGTGTACCGTTCCAAGGCATTCATATTTCCGGCGATCGCATCGTGAATCGCTGCGGCCGCTTTCAAACCGCTGAAAATAGACGGGCGAATCCCCTCCGCCGTAAACGGATCGACCACGCAGGCCGCTTCCCCCGCCAGCAGGGCATTTTGGGCGTGCAATTTTTGGCTTCCGTCCCACAGCGCGATCGGATGTCCGCATTCCGTCGCCCCGTCTAAATTCAGGTCGAACATCTGGGCGTAATCTATCAAGATTTGCTTGAAATTTTGTGCCTTGCGTTCTTTCCAAAATGCCGCCGCACCGACTGAGAAACCGTCGGCTTTGGGAAAATTCCAGGCATATCCTTTATTGACTAAGCCGAATTCAAAGTAAGTTTGATTGTCCCCTCGATTCCCCCGGGGAATTTCTAACTCTAAAGCGCCCGCAACCACTTTTTTCTGCTTTGGGAATCCCAACCATTTTGCCATCGATCCTTTGGCGCCGTCGGCGGCGATCAAGTAACGGCCGCAATACTGTCCTTTCGTCGTATTGACGAACCAGCGATCGCTTTTAAATTCGATGGAAGTGACTTCGGTATGATCTCGAACGGCGGCCCCTTGTCCCACGGCTTGATTGAGAATGAAATAGTCAAACACTTCTCGCCTGACCATCCAAATCGGATAGTTTTTGAGCTCGATGGCGACCGGGTCGTCTTTCTTCCAGGTCAAACAGACGGTATTCGTTTTCAGAGAAATGGCCGGGGACAAGTCGAAATCGAACCCATCCTGGACGACCGGAGAAACGCCCCCACCGCAGGGTTTATAGCGGGGGAGAATGGCTTTGTCGATCGCCAAAATTGAATGCCCTTTTTTGGCCAGATGGTAAGCCGCCGTCGCCCCGGCTGGTCCCGTGCCGACAATGATACAATCAAACATGGTGCGATCGCTCCCGAAATTTTTCTACGTTTTATAACATAAAAAAAGGGAACGTATCAGCAGTTTAGACTCCCGTTCCCCACATCTGAAATTCCGGCTCGATCGCCGCCAATTTACAGATCTCGATTGCGAATTCCCGGCGCCGCCGCCCCGTAATTGATCCGGCAACCGATATTGAAAATACTCGCCCCGCATTCGAGGGGCACCACCTGACCGTTGAGAATGGCGCTACAACTCACGTACTCGTCACCGTTGGTATCCCGCATCATGCACTCGATGGGGGTGGCGCCGGAGCTGTTGGACCACACCCGCATTCCCAACCCGGCGACCATGTGCGCCCAGAAAAAGGCGATCACGCCCACGATAATGATCAGGACGCCGACGGCTCCGAATCTGAGCTTCCAACTGCCCAGGAGTTTGAACACTCTCTCCCGGATTCCCATTCCCTGGGGGGCCGGCTGTTGGGTGGTTTCGGTTTGATTCTCTGTCATGTCGCTTGGCTTCTCCATTTGATTGATCGGACGCTTTTCTGGGGGCAAGAAACGCTCAAATTATCGGCTGACGATAATTATTATTTATACCTTTTGCGAAAATTGCCCGGATCATTTTGATGACAACTCTATCTATTTTGACTTGACTATGGTATGATTCTTTATACAATGGAAATATTGACAAAAATTTTATTTTTTAACCCATCCCCATTTTAAACGATAATAATTGAATTTTATCGCAAGTTACCGTTTCCCGTCAACCCTTCAACAGGCGGATCAATTCCAGGGGCAGGCCATCCGCGTCGGCGACAAAAGCGACTTCGTAGACCTTTTCGCCGATCGCCTGTTGGGTGGGTTCGAGGAGGACGTTGAGGGAATCGACGCGATGGCGGAGGGAGTCGATCCAACTGGGGAGGTCGGGGGTGGCGTCCGTCAAGTCAAAGGAGAGATGGTAGTAGCCGACATAATGCTCGTCGCCGAAGGCATCGGGGGCGGGTTTAGGTTCGGGAATTTGGATCAGTTCGATGCGGCCGCCGAGTCCCTCCATCCAGCAGGCGAGGGTGTAGCCGGTGGTGAAGCGATCGCGCACTTCAAACCCCAACTGTTCGTAAAAGGCGATGGCGCGGTGGATGTCGGCGGTGCGGATAGAAGCGTGGTGCATCAGCGTTTCCCCAATGGTGGCGGTCGATTTTCAGGTGCGGTTCCTACTCAAATAAGCGGAAATACGGATAGCGGACGGGAACCCCCTGTTCCTTTTCCAGGTCGAAATTGATCACCTCCCAGCAGGGTTCCTCCTCGGGGTCGGGGCTAAATTCCACCGGCAGGCCGTACAGGCGGGGCTGGTTGGACTCGGGCTGCGATCGCCAGGGGGTGCTGCGTTCGAGGTAGGAACCGATCAAGTCCCGGTAGCGCTGGGCGATGATGACGCGGGTCGCCCGGTATCCTTGGGTGTAGAGGCGATCGAGAGCCTCGTGGATTTCAAACCGGATACCGTCGGGGTGGGTATGCTGCCGGTACCACTCCTCATTCCACTGTCGCCAGTGGCGCCCGGACTGGAGGTGGATCAATTCCCCCGTTTTCGGATCGGCTTCAAAGGCACCATGCCGAGGACACAGATAGGTATCCGTGAGAGTCAATGCGGGAATTTTCTGGCGGCAGTGGGGACAGCTAATCTCCGAGCCAAAAATAGGGTACTGCAAGGCAGAATTCATGATGAATGCTTTTGCACCAAACCGACGTAAAGTCTATTATAACGGTGGGTCTTCCATCCACACGGATCAAAATTTTTGTCGTTTCGTCCGATACGTCCGCGATCGCCCTTGAGTTATGAATCAATCCCCCCAGTTTCCCATTTCCCCCGCCATCGGCCGCTGGCCGTCGCCGGACCTGTCCAAAGCGGCCTTCGTCGCCCCCGGGGCGGTGGTGGTCGGCGATGTGGAAGTCGGCGAGGGGGCGAGTATTTGGTACGCGGCGGTATTGCGAGGGGACGTGGAAAAGATCGTCATCGGCGATCGCACCAATATCCAGGACGGGGCCATTTTACACGGCGATCCGGGACAAGTCACGGTCTTGGATCGGGATGTCACCGTCGGCCACCGGGCCGTCATCCACGCGGCCCACGTCGAACCGGGGAGTTTGATCGGCATCGGGGCGATTATCATGGACGGCGTGCGGGTGGGCGCCGGCAGCATCGTGGGGGCCGGTTCCGTGGTCACGAAAGACGTCCCGCCGCGATCGCTGGTGGTGGGGATTCCCGCCCAACGCATCCGGGAGGTGTCCGAGGCAGAAGTGGCCGGACTCATCGAGCACGCCGAACGCTACGAGAAATTGGCGCGAGTCCACGCCGGGACGGGCACGGAGACAGGTTTCGAGCGATCGCACTGAGGAAAAGGGTCGGGTCGGGTCTCGGGCGGACATCGAATTTTTTCAATCCTTCTCGTGGGAGGATTGAGTGATTGCAAAAAACGTGCTAAATGCGATAAAAATAGGAATATGAAAATTTCTTTAAAATTAGGAGGAGAGCAGATGGATTTGGATCTTCGGGTAGTCGTGGTTTTGTTGCCCGTACTCCTGGCCGGCGGCTGGGCGCTCTTTAACATCGGTGCCGCGGCCCTCCGCCAAGCCCAGGGTTTCATGAATAAGAGCTAATCGGCCTGCCGGACCCTGAAAGAGTCCGAATCCTTTGCCGACGAAGGATTTCGGCGACTTGAGACATCAGCTCCCATCGGAGCGATCGCATCAGAACCGACGGTTCCCACCGGGGGAGCGTCGGTTTTCATCAAGATGTGGGGTGCGGGGAAAGTGAAAAGTGAAAAGTGAAAAGTGAAAAGTTCCCGATTTCCTTTCTACAATCGTCGAGATCAATTGTCTTTGGACTTGAAGACGCTGACTTCTTTGGGTTTGAGTTTTTGGGGGGTTCCGTTCAGGCGATCGAAGATGTGGCGGGACATCCGGGGGAAGATCTCCTCATTTTGGGCGTAGGCCGCATCGGTGCCGAAAACGGCCAGGATGTAGATGGCGCGGTCGTCGAGGGTGCGGACGAAGATGACCTCTTGGCGCGATCGCGACGTGTAGCCGACCTTGGAGGCGAAGTAAATGTCCGTGGGGAGGGATTCCCCCAAAAACCCTTTGACAAAATCGCGATCGCCCTCGTCCCAGGCGGACGGATTCAGATCGCGGGTCAGCAGGTGGGCCATCTTGGTGCTGGCGACGGGGGAAACCGCCTGTTTCGTATAAATTTCGTACATCAGCCGCGCCGCCTGGTCGGTGCTGACCCGGTTTCCGCTGGCCAAAGCCCGGTTTTGTTTCAGTTGTAGGTCGCGGCCGGCGGGGGCTTCTCCCCCATCGGTGATGGGATAATTCTTCGTACTCAGAATAATATTTTTATAGTTGGCGTTGCGGAATAATGTATCGATCTGGCTGCGCTTGTCGATCCACGTCTCCAACTCCGTCCCCTCCAAAGCTTCTCCCGAGGTGGTTTGGGTGATCGCGTCCAGGATGCGGCCGGCCGAGTCGTTGTCGGAAATGCGGATCATGTAGTTGAGGTCTTGGTAAAACGGGGACTCGTCGGGAATCGAACCGGCCCGGACGCGCTGGAAAAAGGCCGCCAGCCAAAAGAGTTTGGAGACGCTGGCGGGAAAGCGCATGATTTGAGGGTTGTATCCGGCTTGGTAATGGGTGGCCGGGTCGCCGACGTCCACCAAGGTGATGGAGAGGGCCTCCGTGGGGAGTCCCGCGTCTTCGGCCAGGGCGACGGTTTCATCCACGATCGCCTGCAGGTCGGGGTTTGCCTGCCAATCGGGGGGGGATTTGACGTTGTAGGTGGTCGCCAATTCTTCTCGGGACACTTCGGAAACGGTCTCCGATGCGGCCGGGGGATCGGAGGGCAGCAGCCATTTGAGAATCGAGATCGCGCTCCAACTGAGGGCGATTCCCAAACCGATCAGTAACAAAAGGCGATCGGATCTCAGGCGGGGCAAGTCGTTCCAATGGGCCTTGAGGGAACGCTGTCGGCCGGGACGGCGACGTTGGGGGAGATACACCATATCCTAGATGTTGAGACGGTTTGAAACGGTTCGATCTGGATTATCATACGCGATCGACCGACAAAAAACCGGGGATGTCCCCGGTTTGAAATCGGTCGTTTGATCGGATGCCCCATCAAACCGCTACGCGATCTTCATGGAATTCGAGTGGGCGAGATACCATAGGATGGAATCGACGGTCTGTTGTTTGAGCCAGCCTTTCTGGACGGCGAGTTCGCCGAACCGCCGGCGCTCTCGCTGCTGTTCGGTCAAGATCAGGTGAATTTGTTCGTCATCCAACAGCCGGGCGGCTTTGAGATATTGACCCAAGGGCTGCTTTTCGGGTTGGGTGCGGATCAGGGGCAACTCGTCGGCGAAGAAATCGACGGTTTCCTGGGACAGCCACCCCCAATCGGAGAGGATTTCTCCGAAGCGCAGGTGGCGCTGTCGGGCTTGGGCTCGGAGGACTTGTTGGACCTGGGCGGGGGTCAGCAAACCGGCTTCTTGGAGGGTCTGTCCCAACAGGGGCATCTGCCAGTCGGGGATCACCACGTCTGACTCGGAGGCGAAGGGCGATCGGTAGCGGTTGAATTTCTGCTGCATCAACAGCCACAAAAAGGGCATATCTTCGATCAGGTAGCGCTTCCAGAGGCGCTGAGGTTCGGAGGTGAGCCGGTGCAGCCACTCCAACCCCATCTCGCTCATCCACTGGGGAGAGCGGGGCTTTTCGCCCGCTTCAAAGTCGATGGTGGCACCGATCGCCAAAAAGACTTTGATATTCGTCAGCTTGTGCTTGTGGCACATGATCCACTTTTCTTGTTTGGGAGCACCCACCCCGACCGCCAGAACCGTCGCCCCGGATTCGTTGATGCGATCGACGATCCGCTGACATTCGAGCTCGTCTTTTTCAAAGCCGTAGGGGGGAGAATAGCAGTCAACGACGATTTCCCGGCCCACCGTTTCGTTGATGTTGGCTTGGGCGCGGACGGCGACTCCCTCGGCGGCCCCGAGCAAGAAGATCTTGACCCCTTCGCAATTGCGATAATACTGATAAAACGCCGGAAACAGATCCGAACCCGAAATCTTCTCCTTGATGGGCTGGTTCAGCAGCCGGGAGGCGTAGTAAACAATTTTGCTGTCGCAGATTCGGTAGTCCGATTGATGGTAGAGATCGTAAAATTCCCGATCTTTTTGCAGGCGCATCAGGTGATCGACGTTGGGAGTGAAGACGACGCCGCCTTTCTGACCGAGATTTTTGAGTAATTCTTCGGTTGTGATGTTATCGATTGATATATTAAATAGTTGAACTTCTTTCATAGCAAGGATACCCACTTCAGTTGGTCTGGACACCGATTTGAGACCGATCCCATCCCCGTGGAACTCTCGATCTCAAAATTTGCGAAGGACTGGTCTTCGGAACGGATTTGTATGAGACTCCAATCCAGAATTTTGACCGGGTGAGATTGACAAATCCCGCAGTTATCGATAGTCGGTATCGGTTTTCAAATGGTCTGTCAATTTTACCCTTGTCAATTGTCAAATTGAATGGATGTCTGATACGCAAGCAAGTCCATCATAACGGTAAGACCCGATAAAAATCCAGTCAATTCTGTAAAAGATCCGGATTTTAATATGAAGATTGTGTAAATGTCCCGGCATCCCGTCCGCCACCGATCGCCTCCCATGGAGGGATCTCATTCTTTCCCGGCGGGGGCGGCGGGGGTGGCGATGGGGGTGTGGAAGAAACGGATCGATCCCGGATTGTCCGCGCCGGCCCATTTGTCATGCTTTACAAATCAAACGGTTTTTGATCGGCTGTTTCACCCGCTCCAACTTTAGCCTTCTTCCGCCTTGTGCTTTCCCTCGTTCAAGGGGACAAAAACGGGGTCGGCCCCATCGACCAACCCCGTTTTTTATAGCAGTGAGCGCTGGAGTCGTCACAGACCTTAATTGTAAAAACCCTCGCTCCGACTTCCGAATACCGACTCCCGACTGCCTTTTCCCGAATCTGTAACCACACGATCGCTCATTACGATAATGGGCGATGCCGTTCAATTTAGTCCTGATAGGCCTCCATCGGGGCGCAGGAACAGACGAAATTGCGATCGCCGAACGCATTATCCACCCGGCCCACCGGCGGCCAATATTTGTACTCCCGAGTCCAGGGGGCGGGGTAGGCGCCGATTTCCCGAGAATAGGGGCGGTTCCATTCCCCGACAATCAAGGATTCCGCCGTGTGGGGGGCCTGTTTGAGGGGGTTATTTTCCCCGTCCATGTCCCCGGATGCGATCGCGGCGATCTCGGCCCGGATGGCGGTCATGGCTTCGCAGAACCGGTCTAACTCGTCCTTGGACTCGCTCTCCGTCGGTTCCACCATCATCGTCCCCGCCACAGGCCAGGAAATTGTCGGGGCGTGGAACCCGTAATCCATCAGGCGTTTGGCGATATCGTCCACGTCGATATTGGCGGACTTTTTGAGTGATCGCAAATCCAGAATGCACTCGTGGGCGATCGTGCCGTTCTGACCTTTATATAAAATCGGATAGGACGCATCCAGCCGTCGCGCCATGTAATTGGCATTCAAAATCGCCACCTTCGTCGCGTGGGTCAACCCCGCCGCCCCCATCATGGCAATATACATCCAGGAAATCACCAAAATGCTGGCGCTGCCCCAGGGTGCCGCCGACACCGCCCCGACCCGATGTTCCCCCGGCATCTCAACCACCGCGTGACCCGGTAAAAACGGCAGCAGGTGGGACATGACACCGATGGGACCCATCCCCGGCCCGCCGCCGCCGTGGGGGATGCAGAAGGTTTTGTGCAAATTCAGATGGCACACATCCGCCCCGAAATCTCCCGGACGGCACAACCCGACCTGGGCGTTCATATTCGCCCCGTCCATATAGACCTGGCCGCCATTGTCGTGGACGATCGCGCAAATGTCCCGAATGCCGGTTTCAAACACCCCGTGGGTGGAGGGGTACGTCACCATCAGCGCCCCCAGGTTCTCCCCGTGTTTCTCGGCCTTCGCTTTCAAGTCCCCGATGTCGATATTCCCATCTTTATCGCACTTCACTGCCACCACTTTCATCCCGCACATCACGGCACTGGCGGGGTTTGTCCCGTGGGCGGACTCGGGAATCAGGCAAATTTTGCGGTGTGCCTCGCCCCGGCTTTCATGGTAGCCGCGAATCGCCAATAATCCCGCATATTCTCCTTGGGACCCGGCGTTGGGTTGCAGGGAAATGCCCGCAAATCCGGTAATTTCCGCCAGCCACGCTTCGAGTTGTTCAAAGAGAATCTGGTAGCCGTGGGTTTGCGTCTGGGGGGCAAAGGGGTGGATTTTGCCGAACTCCGGCCAGGTCACTGGCAGCATTTCCGCCGTGGCGTTCAGCTTCATGGTGCAGGACCCGAGGGGAATCATGGAGGTGGTTAGGGACAGGTCCCGATTTTCCAAACGTTTGAGATACCGCAGCAGTTCGGTTTCCGAGTGGTGGGTGTTGAAGACGGGGTGGGTGAGGTACTCGGAGGTGCGGGTCAGGTTTTTGGGGATGGCTGATTCTGCGGACAAATCCTCAATTTCAAAGGAGAGGGTTTCGCCGAGGGCGAAAATTTCCAGCAGATCGCGGATATCTTGAAGGGTGGTGGTTTCGTCGAGGCTGATGCCGATCGCATCTTCTCCGATTATCCGCAGGTTAATCTGTTTGGCGATCGCCCGATTCAAAATCTCGGCCTGGGGGATGTCTCCCAATTCCACTCGCAGGGTATCAAAAAAGGCTTCGGAGGCGATCGCGTAACCCAACCGCTGCAACCCCGCCGCCAAAATTCCCGTCATCCGGTGGACGGTTTCGGCGATTTTTTTCAGTCCCTCGGAACCGTGGTAAACCGCGTAGGTGCTGGCAATTACTGCTAACAAGACTTGGGCGGTGCAGATGTTGCTGGTAGCTTTGTCCCGGCGGATGTGCTGTTCCCGGGTTTGCAGGGCGAGTCTCAGGGCCGGGTTGCCCTGGCGGTCCTTGGAGATGCCCACCATCCGGCCCGGAACCTGACGTTTGTAGGCTTCTTTGGTGGCGAAATAGGCGGCGTGGGGCCCGCCGAAGCCGAGGGGGACGCCGAAGCGTTGGGTGCTGCCGATCGCAATATCTGCCCCGAGTTCGCCGGGGGGCGTCAGCAGGGTGAGGGCGAGGATGTCTGCCGCCATTGTGATGATCGCTTGATGATTGTGGGCGGTTTCGATGAATTCCCGATAGTCGTAAATCGCGCCGTCGGTGGCGGGGTATTGCAGCAGGGCGCCGAAAATGGGGGTGGAGAAGTCGAACTCGCGGAAATCCCCGATGATGATGTCGATGCCGAGGGGTTGGGCGCGGGTTTGCAGGACGTCGAGGGTTTGGGGGTGGCAGTCCCGGGAGACGAAGAAGGCGTTGGCTTTGGCTTTGCTGACGCCGCAACTCAGACTCATGGCTTCGGCGGCGGCGGTGCCTTCGTCTAAGAGGGAGGCGTTGGCAATTTCGAGCCCCGTCAGGTCAATCACGAGGGTTTGGAAGTTGAGGAGGGCTTCCAGGCGTCCCTGGGCGATTTCGGCTTGGTAGGGGGTATAGGCGGTGTACCAACCGGGATTTTCGAGGATGTTGCGCCCGATGACGGGGGGGGTGATGCAGTCGGAGTAGCCCATTCCCAGGAAGGATCGGTAAATCTGGTTTTTGGAGGCGATTTCCCGCAATTTTTCTAAAGCTGCGGTTTCGCCGAGGGCGGGGGGCAGGTCGAGGGGGCGATCGAGGCGGATGTCTCCAGGAACGGTTTTGTCGATCAATTCGTCGAGGCTGGAATATCCGACGGTTTCGAGCATTTGTTGAATTTCTGCGGCGTTGGGGCCGACGTGCCGGCTAACGAAGCTGTCGGCGGGGGTTGCCTCCGGGCGATCGCTTGATGGCGAATGGGGGTGGCTTCCGTTGGATGGGAAGGTGGGGGATTGGGTTTGAGCGGGGGAATTAAAATCCAGCATGAAACTCCGACTGATTCGACAAGGTGGATAAGAGAGATTGATTTGGATACGGCAGCGCCCATCTACCGAGGCTGTACGCCATCCCGAGTTGGAATTAATGACAATTTTGTATTGTTAGATACAGCGAAAATCTACACCCGGCGATCGGGTGTACCAAAGCCGATGGGAACTTCAGCTTTTTTATGATTTTTAAAGAATTGTAATCATTAACCGGACAAATGGGTAGAGCCATCGCCCCGGCGATCGCCCCGAAGTGGCCGGGGAGAAACCGCAAAACTCCCGCCATTGCGAAGCGTTGGGGGGTTCCGAGGACTTCCGCCGCCCGCCGAAATTTTTACCGTTGCTTTACATTGGGGCCAAAACTGGACTTCAATTGGAGCCCAAATACCCTCTAATGGGATAGTATCGCAGTTGGTCGCCGGTTTGCCGCCCCCACCAGGACAGGCCACTGGGATCGAGCGATCGCGTCCACTCGGCGAAGCGGTGGGGCAGTCGCTCGCAGGTGTGGAGGATGTTGGCGGGGGAGACGCCCAGGCGTTCGGCGAGTTCGCGATCGCTGAGTCCGTCTTTGAGGGGGGTGGGGATGGAACGGTCCGCCTGCAACAGCAACGCTTCGAGTTCGGCTTGATATTGGCTGGCCCACTGCTGTTTGAGCGTCTCGGGCAATGTTTGCCACAGGCGATCGAGTTCTTGGACTTGGGGGACGATTTTCGCGTCGGGGGAGGGTGGGTTTCCGAGGGGGATATCCATTTTGACCTGATCTCCAAGGGCGACTGTTACGGTTTTGAAAGTTCTGTCGGGTTCTCTGGGGCTCGGAGGGCGGACATTGACGGTTAATTCTCGTTTTTGATGGCGCTTAAGCGGCAGACAAAGAGTTCGCCGTCCGGGTTTCCGAATCGATCGCCATCTATCAAAGATGAATCTTTTTCAGCCGGTCGAACCGCCAATTTTCCGCCCCTTCAGACGTTCGAGGTTCTCCCCTTCAAACGGGATCGATTCATATGGATTAAAATAGCTATCCCCAGTCTAAACTAAAAATTCACAATTTTCAATCGTCGCATCTCTAACTTTTTGCCGATTTTTGTCAAGAAACGTTGCGAAAAAA
Organism: Lyngbya sp. CCY1209; assembly: GCF_055795065.1. Lineage (NCBI taxonomy): Bacteria > Bacillati > Cyanobacteriota > Cyanophyceae > Oscillatoriales > Microcoleaceae > Lyngbya > Lyngbya sp. CCY1209. Next base: position 12,705 of record NZ_JAYFER010000689.1, on the reverse strand, counting down.
TGTAAAAAAATATGAAGACGAAGGTCGCCGGTTTCCCGGGGGTTGCGGATGGGATATCGTCTCGCCCCCGGTCGAGATCGGGAAAAATTGCGACAAAATCGGAGACAAAATTGGGGAGAATCGAGGCGATCGCCCAATATTGGGGATAGAAACGGTGGATTTGCGGATGTCGCGCCGTCCCCGGAACAAAAAATGCGATCGCCCCCGTCCCACCTCGGTGTCCGGACTGTTTCCTTTCGGTCGCCGATTGGCTACCCTTCCCCTTCGACTAAAGTCTGATATTCGCTGGAAGAAAGGGCATCTTCGAGCTCCTCGGCATCTTTAATGCGGACTTTGATCAACCACCCTTCCCCATAGGGATCTTCGGCTAATTCTTCGGGTGCCTCGACAATGGCATCGTTTCGTTCGATGACGGTTCCGTTCAGCGGGGCTTTGAGATCTTCAACCGCTTTCACCGATTCGACATTGCCAAAAGATTCGCCCTTCTCCAACTCATCGTTAACGTCCGGAAGTTCCAAGAACACGATATCACCCAATTGCTCGACGGCAAAAGCGCTGATCCCGATGGTGGCAATTTCGCCATCGAGGCGGACGTACTCGTGGCTGTCCAGATACTTCAGATCGTCAGGAAATTCCATCGCCATGTTAGATCCTCTAAAATCACAGAGCATTCGGTCTGTCAGTGCAGACTCGGCTACAAAACTAATCCAAGCACAATCTGAACCCGCTGAACCACATTCAACCCAAAATGAATCGAGCGACAATCAAAAAATGGGTCCTGGGGGAATTTTCCCTCAAGCGCCTGGTCACGTCAACCCTGGCGATCTATCTTTTGGTGGGCATCTGGGCCTACTTCGGGAGCGATCGCCTGATCTTTCTCCCCCGTCCGGCCAGCTACGATCGCACCGGGGAGGTATTATTCCTCGAAACGACGGACGAAACGGCGATCGCAGCTCTGTACCTGCCGAATCCCCAAGGGCAGTATACCATCCTTTACAGCCACGGCAACGCGGAGGACATCGGAGACATCCGCCAACGGTTGCACGAGCTCCGGGATGTGGGCTTCTCCGTTTTCGCCTACGACTACCCGGGCTACGGTTTGAGTGGCGGCAAACCCTCGGTGGCGGGGGCTTATCGGGCGATCGATGCCGCCTACAATTACCTCACCGAAACTTTGAACGTTCCCCCCGATCGCATTGTCGTCTACGGGCGGTCCGTGGGCAGCGGGCCTTCGACGGATCTGGCCGCCCGCGAACCGGTGGCGGGGTTGGTGATCGAGAGCGGGTTTACCAGCACCTTCCGGGTGGTGACGCGGATTCCCATCTACCCCTTTGATCGCTTTCCCAATATTGCCAAAATCCGAAAGGTGAACGCTCCGATCTTGATTTTACACGGCGATCGCGATCGGGTGATTCCCTTTTCCCACGGACAGCAACTTTACGCCGCCGCCGGGGAACCGAAACTGTCCCTGTGGGTACCCGGGGCGGGCCACAATGACCTGTTGCAAGTGGCTGGCGATCGCTACGACCGCACCTTGCTAGAATTGATCACAATTTTATCAGAAACAAAACCTTGAAATTTCCCAAATTTGATGTACAATTGAGCCATCCAGATCGGAACCGATAGGGGGTGCATTTACCGCTTCAAAACCCCACGAAAGGAGTGTTTGACCATGAATCGATTTGGACAGAAACGGCGGATCGGGCTGTTGTTAACCGGATTATTTTTCGGGTGTTTGAGTGGCGGTGTCGGACTCGCCGGCGAGTCCATTTGGGAGCGGTACGGGGAGGAAAGGAATCCCGCCGAACCGGGCTATCAACCCGCCGGAGTTCGCATCTGTATCGTCGCCGATCCGAGCGATACTCCCCTCAATGTCCGGGCGACACCGGGCGGCAAAATTATCGGCAGTCTCCCGGACGGGGCGGAGGTGGAATGGTGGGAGCGATCGGACCACAATAAGAACTGGGTTTATATCTATACCCGGGTGATGGAAGGGTACGTTTGGGCGAATTATCTCCGCTGTTAATGTTAAAATCACAAGGGGTGAAAGCCCCTGATTTTGATCGGGAAAGACATCGGACTAATCGTCGTTATAGCAACCGCCCGGACGGTTAAGACGTAGAATAGGGGAAGTATTCAGATCCGATCGCGATCGCCGACCATGATTTCAACAGTGGAGGCTATGCTTTAGCCTCCTTGTCACCCTCACAGGTTCTCTCCTTAATACAAAAGTTAAGGAATGATTTTGCTTTCATCACAAAGAGAAATGATTTGGTTGACAAAAGCTTTCAGCTCTGGACAAGCTTGAATGGCAATCATTAAATCATTGTCCTTCAAAATCTTTGCGCCATCAATAGGCTTGTTATAATCTCTCGTTACTTTTCCGACTCTAAAGATTTCCTTAAGATAGTAGGCAGGTGGTCTATTGTGATTCACAGTTTCAGGAGAACTACTAGGAGCAGAGCGATTATGTTTTGCTCTTTTTTGAATAGTTGACCAGTATGGAAGAAGCCATGCTTCAAAATCATGTAGTGCTGTGTGTGGATAAAACTTGGGATTATTACCAACCCAAGCCATCATTTTATTTTTTGCATCCTTTGCGTCTTTAAAGTCTTTCGTTCCTGTATAGACATCTGTTAGGGCAATCACGGCATCATAAGCACTCCTGCCAGAAAGCAGGTTTTCAACTACACGCTTAAGCTTTTCTTCTTTAGGAATACGACCATTTTGTGAAATAAATGTGAGTTGTGGCATTTTTCCCGCTAAACGAGTTTGGAGAAACTCACGTAATTTTTCTCTAAAAGCTACTTCAGTAGCGCCCTCAACTAAGATGGCAATTTTCATGGACGACCTCCCATTAAATTCATTGCCCAAACTTGATCGAGGCTGTATTCCTCTAACCATTTATCCAAATCAAGTGTATCTGCCCAAGTCATTCTTGCCTCACCTTCTTCAAGGTCACAGATTAAAATCTCATGGGGTTCAAGAAATCTGATGAGTCGATCTGAATGAGTTGCTACTATAAGCTGTGTGTATTTTGAAGCTTCTCTCATCAAATACACTAAATGTCTCAACAGCTCAGGATGTAGGCTAACTTCTGGCTCATCTAGCAAAGTAATTGTCGTTAAGCTATGACTTTGTAAAAGGGTCACTAACCAAAGAAAACGTAGTGTTCCTTCCGATAGCTCATGCACATATATGGGTTGAGAAAAGTTTCTGTCTGTCCAAGTCATGGAAATAGTTCCGGCGGCAACAGGAGGAAAATTTAACCTCTCAAAATCTGGAAATGCTGTAGAAACAACATCCTCTACTGTTTCAAAACGATCTCTATCTGTTTCCCGAAGATCATACAGACAGGAAACTAAATCTTCGCCGCTTGCACCCGGTAGCTTGGCAGGACGCATAGGCTGGGGCAAGCGAATCGGGCTTTTCTCAGAAACATCAAGTGCCCCATAATAAGTGCAAGAAGCAAGACTTTTTCTCAAGTTCTCAGGTTCACGATACATTTTAGGAACTTGAGAGAGAGAGGTTTCTAGATAATTATGATCCCAATTTGGTTTGAGTAGTTTACGATCTTCTTGACTAAAATATTTGATGTCTACACCCAAAGATTCAATATATTTGAATGGTTCGGGTGCATGGGGATTGTTTTGCTGTGTTAAACTCTCTTCCTGAATTTCATAAGACAAGCTTTTGGGTGACAATGTTAAGCCATACTTCAACGGCTCTCTTTCCGGTACTGTCATCGACACAGTAATCCCTAGATCTTGGGCTTTACCTCTGGTTAAAATCTCATTTAATCCCCCTTTAGATTGTAATGTTTCTTGCAACTTACCATTGGCTGAAGCCGCTAGTGTTGAAAGAACATCCAAAAACGAAGTTTTTCCTGATCCATTCGCCCCAATCATGACAACAAGATCTCTCATCTCAAGGTCAACTTGTCGAAGGCGACGAAAGCCTCTCACTGAGATATTTTCAAATCTGTCCATACGGAAATTACCAGTAAACGTCGTCGAGCTTGCTGAGAAAGTGAAAGAACGTGCAGAACTCGAAAAATAGAATAATTCTATGATACCATTTCCCATGATTTGCAATCAAGTCCCAAGTCGAGATCGCCGAAATGAATTCTGAGATGGAAAACGCCCCAAAATCCATGACCCCCATTTGGATAGCCGGTAGCATTATTTTGAGGGGTGTGGGTCTGGGATTGTTCGCCCTCGGGGGAATTCTGTGGTTTCACCTCCCCTATTTGCTATTCTTGGATGAATGGCACGCATTGTGAATGTGTGCCATCGCTGAAGCGACGACTACAAACTGTTTGTAGTGTTCACTTTAGTGAACTTCGATCACTGCCGCAATCAAACGGTAACATCGCAATTCTTCTTCCCCATAGGACTGACTCCAGGGTTGGCTAAAACTGAACACCACCAAACAGGGGTTGGAAGGCTGATGGCCGGTGTCGAGTTTTTGACAAAATTCCGGGTCGGTAATAGTGGCAAATAGGCGATCGCTTCCGTCGAGGGGAATGGAACCCCGCCACTTATTTTTGCCGTTCCGAACCACCCGAAAATCCGAGGTTTCGATGACCTGCAACGTCCGCCGTTTTGGTTTCGGTAATTGTAATAAATAGTTGTAGGGAACTGCTGTGAGAAAATCGTCCCGGTGGCTGTGGAGAATTTCGGTTTCGCAAAACGGCTGGATTTCCTTGTAGGGGACGGTTCCGACCCGTTTCCAGCGGGTCGAAAACATGACCCGATTTTCGCATTCATAACCCGGGGATTCGTCGGTTAAAGAAACGTCGATCGCGTCCAGGGGTCGGATGGGTTTTCCGTTAATTATACAGAGTTTTACCGGAATTCGACCGTCGTCCAGGCGGGTGGTCGGACGAACCCACAAACGGGTTGATTTGTCAATTCCGGCAACGCAGCGATCGCTATTTTTGCGCGAATTCGCTAGACAAATCATCTGTGTCATGGCTACAGGTGGTGAATTTGGATATTCCCCCAATGTCGGTTGAGATACTCGGCGACTAGGCGACGGTGGCAATGGTGGGGTTTCGCTTCGCTGCACAGCAGGCAGGCATTTTCTATCAATTCCGGGTCAACCTTTTTTTCGATCTGTCGCTTTTCTAGCAGGTCTAAGAATTTCGTTTCGTAGGTTTCCCAGTCCCCCTTTTGTTTTTTATATTCGTCCAGGATATCTTTGCTGGGGGCCAAATCTATCCGGTGAATATAATCGATATTGCCGATGGTTTTTAGGAAATATTCTAAGTCCGCTTTTTTGGCGAATCCCGCCAGTTGGGAGACGTTGTTTAAGCGGGTGTCGATTACCCGCGTCACGCCGGATTGTTTGAGGAGTTCAAAGAAGTTTTTGGCGGTTTTCTTGGTAAATCCGATGGTGTAGAGATTGACAGAATTAGCCACGATCGCTCCCCCCTTGTTTTTCGACATAGGCGATTTCATCCCCCTGGCGTTTGTAGGCTTCCTCCAGGCAGTCTTCCCGACTCGGTAAATTATTGGAAAATAAGGAGAGTTGTACCGGGGCTGTCGGGTCGGCAAATTCGGTAAAGCCTTGCTTGGATAGCAGCCGGGATTCTAACTGGTCGTGGGATTCCAAATCGCCGGTTTTCAGAATGTGATTGATGGTCAAATTGAAGGGTTTTAAATGGTGGCAGACGAGGATGGCTCGGTGGCAGGTGAGGGGGTCTTGCTCGGCGCACATCAATGCGATATTATAGGTTTGGAGGCCGGATATCACTCGCTGGAGTCCGGCTTGAAATTCGTCGGTGGCGGCGATTTTTTCGTAGACGGCTTTTCCCTCCACATAGCAGGCGGGATTGCCGGAACGGGCGCCGAGTTCTTTGCCCAGAAAAACGTAGCGAATTCCTTGGGACTCTAACGCGGCTGTCAGTTCGGCTTTGTTGAAGTGGGGGAGGTGGCGGCTATGGGGGTGCGATCGCACGTCCGCTAATGCCGTGACACCGTGTTGCTGCAACAGAGAAATAAACGGTTCGATTGGGTGGTTGGAATGACCGACCGTAAATAAATCCATGACCCCGAATGATAAATGAACGGCGGGCGATCGCCGAGTCGGAATTCGGCACGTCAACGGTCGGCACGACAAGGAAATGCCACACCGCAAAAAGAGCGTGCAGAACTCGAAAAATAAGATGATTCTATGATACCATAACCCCGGACTCAAAATCAAGTACAAAGTTCGGAGCATTACAGCGGATTCTGAGATGGAAAATACCCCGAAATCCACGACCCCGATTCGGATCGCCGGCGGCATTTGGACGGGTGTCGGCCTGGGTTTATTCGCCCTCGGTGGAATCCTGTGGTTTCACCTGCCCTATCTGCTATTCTTGGATGAGTGGCACGCCTTGTGGGGGACGGTTGCCCTGACAATCGGACTGTTCGCCGGTCAAATTTTATTCGATCGCCTGGTTGACTGGGTCCTGTCGGGGGATTCCGTCTTGCAGCGGTTCGGGTGGGTGGCTTCGGCGATTCTCTCTGCGGCGATCGCGATCGAGGCGGGAATGCGGTTTCTCGGCTGGGGGACGGCGACGGTGGGTTTGGCGAATTTGGCGTTTGGAATCGCCTTTCTGTGGAGTTGTCGTCGGTTCTGGGGGAGGCCGTCAATTCCCAATGAATTGTGAGGAGTTTGGCGATCGCCCCGAAAAAATGCCAAAATTGCGATCGAGCGCATTTCCCGATCTCCACCTATGACAAATTCCGAGCCCCAACGCATCACCCTTCCCCCCCTGCAAATCACCCTGCACGACGAACAGAAAGTCAGCCTGCAGTGGCTTCCCCAATCCCAACCGAAGTCTAACTTACCGGCGGTGGAACCGCAACCCGAATTATCCGACGCTTGGAAACAGTGGGTTGCCCTCAACAAACTGATGAATTTACCCGACGCCGTTCTGGTGGAACGGATGGTCGAAAAGGGTGTCGATGTCAAACTCGCCTTGGATGCCGTCAGCCAAGCCTCAGACCACCCCTATTTCAAAGCGGGAGAACAGTTCGTTCAACTGCTGCAAAAAGTCGAGTCGATGTGGAAAATTCAGCATCAGTTGGCATCCCTCTCCGAAGCCGCCCAAACCGTCGATCGCAAACCGACAATTTCCCGATCGGAGTTTTTGGATCACTACTACGCCAAAAACACCCCCCTGATTTTGACCAATATCATCAAAAACTGGAAGGCGTTGGAACGGTGGACTCCCGAATATTTGCGACAACACTACGGGGAAGCGAAGGTGGAAATTCAGGCCGGACGCGACGGCGATCCGGAGTACGAATTGAACCTGGAACGACACCGAAAAACCGTCAAATTTTCCGAATATATCGACTGGGTAATTTCCGGGCAAGAAACCAACGATTATTACATGGTCGCCAACAACGGCAATTTGGATCGCCCCGAAATGAAAGGGTTGTTGAACGATATCGAAATTTGTACGGAATATTTAGATCCCAACCAAACCCGGGGGCGAATTTTCTTCTGGTTCGGGCCAGCCGGAACCGTCACGCCACTGCACCACGATCCCGTCAACCTGTTTTTGGCCCAGGTTTCCGGCCGCAAACTGGTGCGGCTGATGCCCCCCTCGCAAACCCCGTTCGTGTACAATCAGGTGGGGGTATTCAGCCGCGTCGATCTGGAAAATCCGGACTATCAAAAATATCCCCTATTTAAAAATGTCAGACCCATCGAATTCATTTTGGAACCGGGGGAGGTAATTTTTATTCCCGTGGGGTGGTGGCATCACGTCCGATCGCTGGAAACGAGCATTTCCGTTTCGATGACCAATTTTGTCTTTCCCAACCATTACGAATGGAAGTACCCCAATTTGGGGCGATAAGCCGGGGCGATCGCACCCATAAAATCCATCGGGGGTGGGGCGGGTTTCGACGTGCCAAAATCGCTGACAATCCGTGATTGTACGGTTGAGTTGAGACGGCAAATCTCGCCATTAAACCGGAGGCGAAATTGAGGCGATCGCGATCACATTTCGACCCGATATTGATCAACCTCCGCATCCCAAAGCGTCACTGCGATCGGGTGTGCGATCGCACATAATAAACCTATCCGATGGCGGTGGCGAACTTTGTCCGTCGCCCCCTATATTGTTGGATAGAACAACTTCTCCGAACCCCTCCATGAATACTCCAATGCCTACAGTCACACCCGATCTAGTCACCATTCCCGAACCCGAAGAATGGGTGCGGGAACACCAAATTCTCGCCGGTTTTGCCCACACCCTCGGCGTGGTCAAAAAACTGCTCTCGGATGCGGACATCCACCACGCCGACGGCATCTCCTACACCCCCGAAGGCGATCTGATCGTCGGCGAAACGGCCCGCAACCTGCTCAGATCCACCTACGGGGACGATCGCTGGCGATATATAGAAAACTACCTGACATCCTAAGTCCTTCAGAAAACCCGTCCGGTCCGCGATCGATTTGCCATCCTCCCCAACCCCGAGGTCGGGGATTTTTTTTGGCGAAGACAAGGGCGATCGCCCCGTCGTCCCCCATTTTGCGGATCTCGAAGCCTTTGCTATCCTCTGCATAGTTCACAATAGAAAAGTTGAGTGGGCAATTCCGATCCTCTCGTCAACCACCTAAAGTCACCAACTCAGTTCTCAATTATGTGTCGTCTGCTTGGCTACATTGGTTCTTCAATTCAACTCGACCGAATTTTATGCGAACCCGAACACTCACTAATCGTCCAAAGTTACCAACCCAAGGAAATGCAGGAAGCCTTGATGAACGCCGACGGGTTCGGGATCGGCTGGTACCACCCCACTCAGGAAGCCGAACCCTACCGCTACCGCAACATCCAACCCATTTGGAGCGATCTGAACCTGGCCCCCCTGAGTCGCTACGTCGAATCGGGGCGGATTTTGGCCTACGTCCGCAGCGCCACCCCCGGACAGGCCGTGAATTTGAATAACTGTCAACCCTTTCAATCCGGGAATCTGACGTTCATCCACAACGGCTACATCCAGGATTTCCGGGATAGCCTCTACAAACCGATCCGCGATCGCCTCTCTGACGGGAGTTATCGAGCGATCGAAGGCAATACCGACTCCGAACACCTGTTCGCCCTGTTCCAAGACGCCCTCGCCGGAAGTGGCACCTCCCCCCTCGTCGCCGCCTTAGAAACCGTGCTCAAAACCGTCGAAACCATCGCCCACGAAATGCAGGTGCGGGTACTCGCAAACATGATCATCTGCGACGGAAATCGCATGGTTGCCTCCCGCCACGCCATAGCGGGAATTCCGCCGAGCCTTTATTGGCTGCAGGACGATCCGAAGTTCCCGGAATCCGTTATCATCGCTTCTGAACCGCTATTTCCGGGGAAATGGCACCTTTGCCCGGAACACAGCATCATCAGCGTTGGAGAAGATTGTGACGTCCACATCCACCCCCTCACTCAGACAGACCATCTGTCACGCCCTGCATGAGTGCCGCCTCGGCACGCTCAAACTCGTCGAGGGCATCGATAGAGATACCCTTTGCGCCCAACCCCACCCCGATTTCAGCCCGGTGGGGTGGCATTTGGGGCACATCGCCTTCACCGAGGCTTACTGGCTGCTGGAGGAGTGCGGGGGGCAAGAGCCGCTCTTCCCCGAATATCGGTTATTTTTCACCGCCGACGGACTGCCGAAGGCGAAACGGGTGGAACTGCCTTCGCTGGAGTTTATTTTAGATTATTTGGCGATCGTGCGATCGCAGGTTTTTCAATACCTAGAAACCGCCCCCCTCGAACAACAGGAACGCCTGTGGCGATTTATTTTGCAGCACGAATGTCAGCACGGAGAAACCATCGCCCTCGTCCTGCAACTGCACCGCTTCGAGGACGTAACCACCCACCTCCCCATCTTCTCCACCACCCCCCCACTCCCCCTCTCCGAAATCGAAATCCCCGCCGGGGAATTTTCCATCGGAAATGACAGCCTCGACGCGATGGATAACGAACGCAAAATCCACCGCCAATTTTTAGATCGCTACTGGATCGATCGCCACCCCGTCACCTGCGCCCAATATCGCCAATTTATGGAAGCCGGCGGCTACCACAAAGCCAAATGGTGGTCCCCCAAAGGGTGGGACTGGCTCCAACACAACTGGGTCACTCAACCCCTATATTGGATCGACGACCCCAGCTTCGACAACCACCCCGTCTGCGGCGTCAGTTGGTACGAAGCCGAAGCCTACTGCAACTTCGTCGGCAAGCGACTTCCCACTGAAGCGGAATGGGAAAAAGCCGCCAGTTTTGACAACGGAAAAACCCGCACTTATCCCTGGGGTGAAGACCTGCCCACTGAGGAAAAATGCAACTGCAATCATCTCGGTAAAATCATTAAAAATAAACCCCAAACCACCCCCGTAGATGCCCACCCCGAAAACGTCAGCGCCTCCGGTGTCTGCGATTTAATCGGCAACGTCTGGGAGTGGACATCCAGCGATTTTGCCGGATACGACGGCTTTGAGTTTTACCCCTATTCCGGCTATTCCCAGACCTATTTCGACGGCGAACATAAAGTTTTGCGCGGCGGCAGTTGGATCACCCGTCCCTGGGCGATGCGGTGCAGTTTCCGCAACTGGTATCACCCCCACGTCCGGGCAATTTTGGCTGGTTTCCGCTGCGCGAGGAGCGAGTGAGGATTCGGATTTTTGTAGGGTGCGTTCCCCACAATTACGGGGCCTTTAAATCCGTCATTAATTCGGGGTAACGCACCGGATATTTGCCAATTTAACTGCTCTCGCGAACAACAAAAAAATCAGATATAATATCAAGACCGCTTGGGAATTAATTCCCAAGCTAATAGCTCCAATCATCTTTAGATGATTGGGGGGTTGAAGGAGGAGGTGATCGGATCTTATGGGATTAACAACTGAGATTATGAAGGAAACAACTGATTTACTCAATCGGATCACTCAAAATCCCGGCCAATGCGGGGGTCGTCCCTGCATTCGAGGGATGCGAATTCGAGTGACTGATATTTTGGAAATGTTGGCGGAAAATGTCAGCGTTGCAGAAATTTTAGAAGACTTCCCCGATTTAGAATTGGCAGATATTCAAGCTTGTCTGTTGTTCGCGGCGCGGCGGACGGATTTTCCCAGGCTGATGGCATGAAGATTTGGATCGATGCTCAACTACCCCCCAACCTAGCAAATTGGTTGACAGAAAATTTTGGTCTAGAAACTGATGCATTGCGAGATTTGGGACTTCGGGATGCTCGGGATATCGAAATTTTTGAAGCTGCGCGATCGGAAAATGCTGTGATTATGACGAAAGACAGCGACTTTATTGATTGGGTTTGTCGCTTGGGGCCGCCTCCCAAAATTTTGTGGCTAACCTGTGGTAATGTCACCAATCGAAACTTACGAAAATTGCTGACTGCTACTTTGCCTGATGCCTTGGCACAATTGCGACAAGGAGAAATGATTGTAGAGATTAGCAATACTCGCTAAAATAAATGTGGCGATCGCAATTCCGACATAGAGGTAATACATATATTGAAGTAACCGCGACAATTTTCGCCGGTTTCCGCTGTGCGAGGAGCGAGTCATGGTCATCTATCCAAAGCTTTGAAAATTGCTTCGCGACTCACCAAATCTGTACTTTCGCCTTCCTGAATTGCTTTTTCCATTGCCAGATCTTCCAAAACTTCAGACAGCAGCGAAGACAAGACTTCTTTTTCTTCTGTTATCAACTCAAGAATTGCGACTTTGATTAACTCTTTGAGTTGGCTTTCATTGACGGTGATTTCACTCATCTCTTTTTTTTAAACAAAAGTTGTTTTCAATTCAATTATACTCCGACCCTTCCGACTGTTCAATCCGCCGCACAAAAAATAAGCCGTTCCCGTACAACGTCAAAGTTGCCCCCAGCATTTCCAAATATTCTTCCAAGCCGATGCGGAGTTCTTCCATTATACCATATCCTGTGTCGAAAATTTGGAATTTCAACAACTCCAATCCCAGGGCACCGAACAAAAAGGTAAAAATCCCGAACCCGACAAAAAACGAAGCCCTCGGATAGAACCTCCAACTCGCTTTTAAATCTTTGAAAAACAGAATAAATGTGGCGATCGCAATTCCGACATAGATGTAAATATAGATATTGAACCAACCGCGACAATTTTCGATCCCAGGCATCCAACACAGGGGTTTATAAAAGTGCTGATGCAATTTAAACGTTTCGTCAATTAAGGAAATATAGAAAAAAATCACCCCCACCGTCACCAGCAACCGCCGGGACGGTTTTTGCCCCGGATAGCTGCGATAAAACGCCAACCCCAGAAAACTGCAGGCGACGGCAAATAACTGAATCGCCGAGAACAAAGAGGGGATATTTTGAAATCCGTTAAAATCCCACAGCGGCGGACTGTCTCCCCACAGCAAAACGGTGGCGAGGTAAATGGCGAGTAGCACCCATTCAAATATCAGCAAACTCCACAGCAGTCGCCGATTGAATTTTCGGACTCGCTGGGCGGGAATTTTATCAAATATTTTTAATTTCATATGTTGACTCCTTTTAGTCTGATCCCCCTAAATCCCCCTTGATAAGGGGGACTTTGAATCTTTGTGGGATATCCGATCCCCCTAAATCCCCCTTGAAAAGGGGGAGTTTGAATCTTTGTGGGATATCCGATCCCCCTAAATCCCCCTTGATAAGGGGGACTTTGAATCTTTGTG
>NZ_JAYFER010000688.1:0-33506 GCF_055795065.1 Lyngbya sp. CCY1209 | reverse complement strand
AATTGAATCATGTATATAATTGAATCATGAAAATCCCCCATCCAGAAGCGGCTGCAACCGGGGACGGTTGCTCCCACAGTTTTTTTTATTTCTGAGGTTCAATTAAATGGTCGTTTTTACCCACAACTTAAAAAGCCGGGGTTATTTGGAATCCCTGGAGATGACTTTGGGAATTGTTGGATCTCGGAAGATGCGATCGGACGACAATTATGGTTCGGGGGATTGGCAGATCTTTGCCCCCAACCTCACCATTTACGGATTCGATGCCGACGCCGATGCCTGCCTCGCCAACAACCTGGAATTGGAGGAACGCAATGTCAATTGGAAAGAACGACACATTCCCCTCGCCATTTCCGACGAGATCGGCACCTCGACGCTGTACGTCACCCGAGGGGTGGATTGCAGTTCGCTGTATCCCCCCAACGAGGATTATTTGCGGCGGTTTCACGCCCTGAACGAACATATCAAACTCGATTTTTCGGTCGATATCGAAACCACCACTTTGGATGATTTTTGCGATTCAGAAAAGATACCAAATATGCACTTTCTCAACCTCGACATTCAGGGGGCGGAGTTGAAGGTTTTGAAAGGGGCGGAAAAGTTGTGCGATCGCGGCGTGATGGGGATTCAATGGAGGTGGAATTTTCTCCGATGTACTGCGATCAGCCCCTCTTTTCTGATGTCGATTCCTATTTGCGATCGCGGGGATTTACCCTGTTCGATTTGATGACCGATCACCCAATGTGCCGCCGTCCCCGTTCCGTTTCTCCGATTTATTCCCAACGACGAATCGGTCAATTATTGTGGGCGGACGCGCTGTATTTCCGCGACCCCATTTCAGATCGCGATCGCACCGTCAATCAAGACCCGAAAAATATCCTGGCTTTGGCTTGCATCGCCGACATCCTGGACTATCCCGATTATGCCCTGGAGTTGCTGTTGTTTCTGACCGAAAATTACGGAAAAAATCCGGATTATCAATTTTCGGACTGTATCGATGAGACGGTGCGATCGAGCACTGTAAACTTGTATTTAAAATAGCAGTCATTTAATTCATTCTAGTGGACAGTTTCAGTAGGGTGGGTTAGGCGCGGCCGTAATTTTTCGGAAAAACCAATAACTTTTCATCCGCGCCGTAACCCACCATAAAAATTCAAAATTCACTATTGAGGCGGTGTTGACATTTCATTAACGCACCCTACTGGACTATTTCAGTTAAAATGATGCTTTATTTGTAGGTTGGGTTTCACTGCGTTCAACCCAACATCAATATCTCGGCGTTGGGTTTCGTTCCTCAACCCAACCTACAAAAGCATCATTTTAGAGTGGCTAGTCCACTCGGAATAAAGCACTGTATCGTAGTGCCGATGAGACGCTTTAAAAATCATCAATTTTTTGGCATTGTTAATGTTGATTATAACTCATAACTTCTCCGTGTTCTCTGTGCCTCTGTGGTGAAATTTTCCGAAATTTTTTCACCTCTAAAATACCCGTGATCGCATTTTTCGTGTAAAATAGATAAGTAACGTGATAGGGTGGGGGGATTTTATGTCCGATCGGCAAATGAGCAACCTTCCAGATTTCCAAAGCCACGGCTATCAAATCGTTCGGGAACTGGGATGCAACCCGGAGGGGGGGCGCATCACCTACAGGGCGACGGATACGCGCACCGGGGAGCCGGTGACGGTCAAAGAATTTCGGTTTGCCTTTGCCGGGGCGAGTTGGGCGGGATTGAAAGCCCACGAACGGGAAATCGAGATGCTGCGGCAGCTCAAACATCCGCGCATCCCCCGCTATCTGGACTCCTTTGAAACGCCCTCCGGCTTCGGTTTGGTGCAGGAGTACAAAAAAGCGCCCTCCCTGGCGGCGTGCGATCGCTTCACCCCGGGACAAATCCAACAAATTGCCGCTTCTGTATTGGGCATTTTGGTCTATTTGCAACAGCACCGTCCGCCCATCATTCACCGGGATATCAAACCCGAAAATATCCTCGTAGACGACCGCCTGAACGCCTATTTGGTGGATTTCGGATTCGCGAAAGCGGGGGGAAAAAATACCGCCCTCAGCAGCGTCGCCGCCGGGACGCCGGGGTTCATGCCACCGGAAGAACTGTTCAACCGCCCCCTGACGGAAGCCTCCGATCTCTACAGTTTGGGGGCGACTTTAATTAGTCTGCTCACCCGCACGCCGTCCCGGGAAATGGGGCAGTTGATCGACGAGAATTATTGTTTCAAATTCCGCCACCGGGTTCCGCCCTGCGATCGCCGTTTTTTGACCTGGTTGGAACGGATGGTCGAACCCAACGTCAAGCGGCGGTTTCCCAATGCGTCGAAAGCGTTATCCGCCCTCTCCGCCATCCGCAGCAACCGCAGCGCCATCCTCCCCCAACTGAAACCCCTCGCCGCCGTCTTTTTCTTCGCACTGGTGGGCAACGTGGCGATGCGGGGAGCCCGGGAATTCACCTCCGCCCAGCAATCCCGAATGGTGAAAAAAACGGAAGTTCCCCCCGTCACCGTTCCCCTTTCCGAGGCGGTTTCCCTCCGCCAACAGGGTCAGGAATTTGCCCGTTTGAACGACTACGATCGCGCTTTGGCGGCCTACGATCGCGCCCTGGAAATCAGCCCGGATTATCTGGAGGCGCTGGAGGGGCGCTGCTGGGTTTTATATAATTTGGAACAGTACGACGCGGCGATGAGAAGCTGCGAAAAAGCGATTGCCATCAACCCCAATTCATTCCGGGCTTGGAATTACCGGGGCGGTATTTTAAACCGGCTGTCGCGTTATCAGGAAGCCCTGGAATCTTACAATCAATCTGTGGCGATCAAACCGGATAATTCCCACGGCTGGAACGGGCGATGTTGGTCCCTCAACAACGTGCAAAAATATGGGGAGGCGTTGAAATCTTGCGATCGCGCGATCGAAATGGACGGGGAATCGGAGTGGCCCTGGAACAATCGCGGTTACGCCTTGGAGAAATTGGGGCGGTATTCGGAGGCGATCGCATCCTACGATCGCGCCCTCGAAATTAACCCCGACAATGCCACCGTCATTCAGAACCGGCGGCGGATTTTTAACCAGTCGAAACAGGCGGCGATTTTCGTTCCCCCGAATATCGACGGGTTCGGATACGGGGAAAAACTGCGAAAAAAAGGGTCATTTTCGGAGGCTTTGGAGGCCTACGACAAGGCTTTGGCGGACAATCCCCACCACTTTGAAGCCAACCTTTACCGGTGTCGGGTGTTGCGAATTTTGGGCCGAATGTCCGACGCCCTCCCCAGTTGCGATCGCGCTTTAGCCATTAATAGCAATTCCGATTTGGCGTGGGAAAGTCGCGCCTGGGTGTTGCGGGGGTTGGGGCGGTATGAAGAGGCGTTAAAGGCCAGCGATCGCGCCCTGGTCATCAATCCCCGCGCCTATTGGTCTTGGATCGAAAAGAGTGCCGCGCTGCGGGAATTGGGGGAATATGAGTCCAGTTTAGAGGCAGCGGATCGGGCGATCGCGATCGATCCAAATCCCATTGAGGGATGGGGCGATCGGGGGGCGGCGTTGAACGGGTTGCGACGCCACGAAGAGGCCTTGGATGCCCTCGATTACGCCCTATCTCGGAACCCCGAAAATCACTGGGCTTGGTATCAGCGCGGCGTGGCTTTGGACGGGTTGAACCGATACGGAGAAGCCCTCGATTCCTATCACCAAGCATCAAGATTTAAACCCCAAACAGAAACCGGATTTTAAAAATAACCCCGGGCAATTTCCCAACCCAAAATGCAGGCGACCAGCCAGACCAACCCAGCCGCATATCCCGCGACAATATCGGTGGGCCAGTGGACGCCCAAATAGAGGCGGCTGAAACCGATCGCCACAATCAATACAATCGCGGCGGAAATAATTAGCCATTGCCAGGGTCGAAAGTGAACGGCAAACCAATAGGCGATGATTCCGTAAACGACCAAGGAAATCATGGCGTGGCCGCTGGGAAAACTGTGGAAACTGACATCGACGATGCGTTCCCACAACTCCGGTCTGTGGCGGCCGAAAACCGATTTTAGGAGGTGGTTTAATAGGGCGACTCCCCCCAAGGCGACCCCGATCGCGATCGCGCCAATTTTCCGACCTTGAAAGAGCAAAATAAACACCATACTCATGCCCACGGCGGTGAGAAATAAGGGGTCGCCAAGACCGGTAATTCCCACCATCAATCGGTCTAAAAACGGGGTGTGAATTTGGCGGATTGCTTGCAAAATTAACCGGTCTATATATTCAGTTTCCTGGTCTAAAACCTCGTCGGTAATTTCCACAAATCCCCACAGGGAAAATCCGGCAATGGTCAGACCGGAAAGGGCGATCGCGGGCAGTAGGCTCGAAATCTCCGAGCCGAATAAATGATGCCATAAATCGACAATTTTCTGGCCGATCAATTTCAAAGAAAGCATAGATTTTCCGTTGACTTTTCTCGATCATTACCGTGACTGCAGGGGATGTTCATCTGGCCGAAGAGAGAAATTTCGGGGGCGATCGGGGCACGGAGTCCAAAAACCGGGAATTGCGATGATATAATGAATTTCAAGGCGGGACTCAAATTAGCCGATTTGTCCTAACCGTTCTGTTGATCGCTATAATGGGCAAAAAAGTGCGATTCGTTGAATATTTCTATGGACGGCAAGAAACGATTCTATCTGCTTTTGACAATCTGTCTGGCATCGGGGGGAATTATCGGCTATTGGGCGACGCAATTTTATTTGAATGGCTGTTTGTTGGCGGTGCTTCCCAGCAGCCAATGTTTGACCCAAGATCCCGTCTCGACAACCTTGGAAGGCGTTTTAGTCAGCCTCCTGGCGGGGATGGGGGCGGCGATCGGTGCGACTTGGAAAATATGGAAATAGGTGGCTACCTCTCCTGGGGAGTAGATGATAGAATTTTTATTCCTGTTGCCCATCAAAAAAGGGGTGCGATCGCAGCGATCGCACCCGCACCCCAAGGAAAACTGTTTCATCATCGGTTTAGCTGGTTTGGCGAGTCACTAAACCCCAGATGAAGATGATCAAAATTGCACCCAGAACGGCGAAGATGATGCTGGGGATGCTGAGAACGCCGGCGGCCGCGCCGCCACCCGTGCCGAGGATCAGTTGACCCAAAAATCCTCCAACGAACGCACCTAAAATACCCAGACCGATGGTCGCCAAAATTCCGCCACCCTGATCTCCGGGATAAATCAGTTTAGCCAGAGCACCGGCGATTAAACCTAAAGCCAACCAAGCGAGTATACTCCACATAGATATTTCTCCTAATTTAACTTCAAATTTTTAAACTTCTTTTCACTTTCATGGTAGCAATGGAAGCCCGGATTTAACCTCTATCTGAAGTCGGAACTCGCGATCGCACCCCGAAATTAAAGGCGGAAAACGTCGATCAACATTTCGCGATCGCTCTTCAACCGGCTGGTGTGGGGGGAGTCGTAAATGACCAGCAAGCCATTTTCTCCGAAACAGGGGAACAGTTCCAACCCCTCCGCCCGGTCCCATCCGGGGATGATATCGAGGTCAAATACGACGCTCAATTCCTCCGAATCTCCCGCCGTGATGCTGTCTCCAGAACGGCCCAAGGCATCTTTCCAACGGTAGACCCGCATCACCCCTTCCAGAGCCATTGTCGGCCCCGCCATGATTAACAAATCGTCCCCGTCAAAACAGAGTTCTCGGATTCCCAAACCCGCCAAATCCACGAAATGTTTTTTGTAAGCCGCCCCGTCTTTGCCGATGTCTTTTAGGTTGAGAACGCCGGGTTCGGTTTCCTCGATTTCCAATTCCAAAATCACCGCCCAACCCCGCAGCACGGGACCCCGCAGACCGAGAAAAATGGTATTTTCTCTGACCGCAATTCCTTCCACGTCCAAACCGTTATCTTTGGAGGGGATGGGAGGATTGAGGAACAGCCCCAAATGCTCGTCTTCCCGCAGGTGTTCGATCAGGATATTTCGCCGTTCCGAGGTTTCCAGACAGGCGGCTCGCAGGCTTTTATCTGGTTCGATGGAGGGTTCGCAAATTTTGGCGGGTTCCCCCTCCCAGATCGGGATTCTCGCCAATAAAAATCGATTCAGATCCACCGCAATTGTACTGAGTCGCTTCAAATCCTTTTCGGTGCTTTTTCCCTTCGGTTTTTTTCGCTTCGTGCTGTGGGACCCGGTGAACCAGAGATAATCGTCGGAATAGTCCAATCCTTCGATGTCAATTTCGTCGTCGTCGTTCCAAAGTTGGATGTAGTTTTCGATGCCGTAGTGTTGATGTTTGCCGTACACAAAGGGCTCGACGGGGGAGAGGCGATCGAGGCCCAACAGTTCGTCGGAACCGACCCACAAACTGCCGTCCGGTGTCAGGGCGATCGCGGATAGGTCGGTTATGAGGTCGTCGTCCGGGGCGTCGAATCGGAGTACAACGCGGCTGAGTAAAAATGCGTCTGGCATGGTTTATTGAAGAATCGCTCGATGACGTTAATGATAACTCAAAACCGACAGTTAGAGTTGGAAACCTTTCGATTTTTTGGATTTTTTCTTCCGCTTCGACTTGGATGAGTTGACCTGGGCGATCGCCTCTTTAAACAACTCGTCCAAATGTCGGGGGACGCTGGCGATGTCGGGCAGGTCGGGTTCCGGGGGTTTGCCGTATTCGACCAACACCGGATCGAGGTCGGTTTGCAGGGAGAAATCGGGGCGTTCCAAAACGGTTTGCAACACCCCTTCCAACCGCTGCGGATACGCCTCCACGAAGTGATGCCAGAGGTAGGTATTGACTTGGGGATCGTCGAGATATTTCCGCACGAAGGCTGCAGCTAGTTCCCGATCTTCGGGGGTGTCAGACTCCAGAACTTCTGCAAATCTTCGGTAGGTGGGGAGGAACATCTGGCCCCAGCGGGGGTGGGTGAAAACCGTCACCGATTCGGCGTTTTTGATCTCCGGGGGAAGTTCCGCTTTCGGCGTCACCATTTTCGAGGAAGAATCGGACGATCCGAGTACGGCGTCGAGGTCTTTTTCGTCCGCACCCGCCGACCGTGCAGCCTCCCGAATTTCGGCTTCGTCGGTTCCCGCTTCTGCCGCCATTTCTTTGAGGGACTTGTTGCGATCAAGGCCCAATTCTGCGAACCGCTTTTCGTTGATGCGATCGCACAGTTCGCCGATTTTTTTATTCAGTTGGTAGCCGGGGAGGGTGACAGTATTTTCGCCAAAGAAATCGACAAATTCCCGGTGATATTTTTCCACCGATTTCCAAGCCTCTTCCAGCAATTCCGGCGCGTCTCCGTACAGGGAATTTTTGTGGCGTTCCCGGAACTCCCCGATCGCCACCGCCAATTTCGGTTTACTCAGTTTTCCCTTGGTCAAAAATGACCCGAAGACGAGCCATTCATTTTCCGTCAATGGGGCGAGTCTGCCGTGGATAATTTCCCCCGGTTTCAGGCGGGAAAATTGAGAATTTTGGGCTGAGTTATCGAAACTGATCGGATACCGTTTTTGGGTGAACCAGTTCATCAACGTCGCGCCATCGTCCCCGATTTCCAAAACTTCAAATAAGCCGAGGAAACTGCGCTGCCAATTTTGCAACATCTGGCGCTCATCCCGGCTCAAATTTGGCGCCGCTTGTAGGAACAAATCCAAGGGGGTTGACTCTCCCACTTCCCCCTCAAAAATGAAGGTGTCGATCAATAAATCCTGTCGCTGGCGGTCGTAATTTTTTCCGCCGTAGTTCGCCGCGTGAGTTTCCAGGGCGATCGCCATTTCCCCCTCGGCATCGTAAACGAAATCGAGCAATTCTTCTCGCAATTTTTTGGCGGACTTTACGGGACTCTCTGCCGTGGCAATATTCATATTCACTAACCCCATCTAAAAATTTAGTCTCGGTCGTTCGGATGCTCAAATATTCAATTTGATTAAATAAATTTTTTGGGGGGATCTGCAATGGACGATTGTTTCCGACCCACGCCCTATTTTATAACAACCAAAAATACCGATCTTCTGTCTGATGATAGAGATCGGTATTTGGGGGATCTTTGAGCCAGAATATTCGGGCGAGGACAATTTTAATAAGAGAGAGAATCGAGCAAAAAAGATGGGATAGACGGCGACTAATCGGGAAAAAGTCGCAGTCGAATCACGGGTTTTTTCGAGGTCGGAAAAACCGGAAAACAGAGACGATCGCCCCTTGATTCCTAAATTAGGTTTGGGGCGATCGTCGCACTCAAAATAGCCCCTGATTTTAGGCGCGATCGCGACCCAGACCCCACAGAATCGCGATCGACCAATGCTGTTACTTTATCCGTTCAAATCGTCGATGCCTTCTATCTCGGGATAGAGATTCTTTCAGGGGCGATTTTGTCGGTCGTCCTCCCGTTCTTCCCGGTCCTGTTCCCAGAGGATCTGCTGTTGGTCGGCGACGGCTTGATGGTGGGCGTGTTCCCCCTGCCAGTCGGAACGGCGATCGTCGAGTTCGTTCAACAGGGACAGGCGTCCGTACAATATCAACGTGTCCCCCGGTCGGATGCAGGTGTCCGCCTTCGGGGCCCCCAGGTAGCGCCGGTTTTTCCGGTGGATGCCCAAAACGCTGATGCCCTCCTGGCGGAGGTTGAGGTCCGTCAGTTCGCGATCGGCCAGCCAATCCCCGGGCTTGACATCCAACTGCGTGACCGTATATTCCCCCGACAGGTGCAGGAGGCTGGCGTAGTCCCGCACGTCCAAGCGGGTCCAGTGGCTCAGGGCCCAACTGATCAGGCGGGAGAGGTAGAAATCGATCCATTTACTCGTCGCCAACATCCACAATATCCCCAACCCGATCGCCAGCAGGGCCAGACGAAACGCCCACTCGCCGAACCCGACGCTGTTGGTAAACGTCAGCAGCAGGGAGGACATTGTGGTGACGATGCCCACGTTGCCCAACAGCATTAGCAGCATGATGATGCGGCGGCGGACCGGGTGGGTGACGACGGATTCCGCCTCGTCGGTGGTGAACCCCGCCCCGGTGAACGCCGAACGGGATTGAAATGCCGCCAACTGCCGGGAAATCCCCGTCTGGGTGAGGGCGACCGTCGCGACGCGGTTGATCAATAGTGAGAGTGTGACGACACTTAGCAGGGAAACTAATGCGGCCACGGTTTTGCCTCCGGTTGGGGTGTGGGGTGTGGGGAATAGGGAGTCGGGAGTCGGGAGTCGGGAGCAGGGGGAGCGGGGGGTGAGACATCCAGACCGCTTGGGAATCAATTCCCAAGCTAATAGCTCAAATCATATTCAGATGATTGGGGAATTTGTACGGATCTGACTATAAATTTGCCTCCTCCGCCTCCCCTGCCTCCGGTCGCCTCTTACTTCCGACTTCCCAATATCAACTTGGCGATTTGTCCGACGACGAGGGGGACGAAACTCATGCCCAGGATCAGTCCCCATTGATTTAAGGTGGGGTTGACCAGTTTGAGGACGTCGGCCAGCAGGGGGACGTAAACGCCCGAGAGCAGCAGTCCCGTACAGAGTACCAGCGACCCCCAGATGTAGGGGTTTTGGGTGACTTCGTTGCGGAACAGGCCGCCGTCGGCATCCCTCATGTTGAAGACGTGCCACAGGCGCCCGAAGGCGAGGGTGAGGAAGGAAATGGTGACGGCGCGATCGCTCTCCATTTTCAGGCGGGTGAGGCAGAGGGCGAAAACGCCGAGGACGACGGCGGCGATGAGCAATCCGTAGAGCCCGATCGCGATCCAGTGGCGGCGGGCCAGGATGGGTTCGCCGCTGTCCCGGGGGGGATGTTTCATCAGTCCCGGGTTGCCCTCGCCGACGCCCAAGGCCAAAGCCGGGAAGACGTCGTTGATGGCGTTGAGAAACAGAATTTGCAGGGGCAGCAGGGGGAGGGGGGCGTTCACCAGGGCGGCGGCGCCGACGGCGATGATTTCGCCCATGTTGCCCGACAACAAAAAGATCGTGAATTTGCGGATATTGCCGAAAATCGCCCGCCCCTGTTCGATCGCGACGATGATGGTGGGGAAGGCGTCGTCCTGCAATACCATATCGGCGGCTTCCTTGGCGACCTGGGTGCCCCGTTCGCCCATCGCCACACCGATATCGGCCTTTTTGAGGGCGGGGGCGTCGTTCACCCCGTCCCCTGTCATCGCCACCACCGATCCGGCGGACTGGTGCAGCTCGATCAAATTCAACTTCTGTTCCGGGCTGACCCGGGCGAAAATGGGAACCTGCCGCAACTGTTCCCGTTCCTGTTCGCTCAGGTCTTCGGGCGATCGCAGTTCTTTCCCGAGTTTGGCCTCGGCCTCCTGTTCCGTCGTCACCCCCACCGCCAAACCGATGTTGCGGGCCGTCACGGGCTGGTCCCCCGTCACCATGATCACCCGGATGCCGGCGTCGTGGCAGTTTTTGACGGCGGATTTGGCATCTTCCCGGGGCGGGTCCAGCAATCCCAAAACCCCCAACAACGTCAGGCCTTCGTAGGCTTCGGCCTGTTCGGAATCGGCGGTTTTGGATGCGATCGCCAAAATTCTCAGCCCCTTCTCCGCCAACTGGCGGCAGCGATCGTTCCAGGCGTCCCGCTGCTCTTTGTCCATCGGTTGCGGCCCGTCCGGGGTGAGGCGATCGCTGCAAACCTCCAGCACCGACTCCGGCGCCCCTTTCACCGCCACCCGGTAGCCGTTTTCGATTTCGTGGAACGTCGCCATCATTTTGGTGTCCGAGTCGAAGGCCACCTCCCGGGCTTCCGGGCTTTTTTCCAATAACTGCGATCTGTGGATTCCCGCCTTGGCCCCGGCCACCAGCAGGGCGATTTCCATCGGGTCGCCGATAAAGTTGTCCTCGTCGCCGGAGTCCTCGTCGGGGAGGGAGGCGTTGTTGCACAGCACCCCCACTTCCAACACCCGCCGCAACCCGTCTTCTTCCCGGGGTGCGATCGCCTCCCCGTCCCGCTCGAATTCTCCCTCTAGTTCCAGGGCCTCCCCCTTCACGTTTACCATGTCGTCCTCCAGGGCGACCCGGGTGACGGTCATCCGGTTTTCGGTCAGGGTCCCGGTCTTGTCGGTGCAGATGATGTTGGTCGCCCCCAGGGTTTCCACCGCCGAGAGTTTCTCGATCAGGGCGTTGCGCTTGGCCATCCGCCACATCCCCCGCGCCAGGGCTACCGTCGCCACGATGGGCAACCCTTCCGGGACGGCGGCCACCGCCAGGGCGATCGCGGTTTCGATCATCAGATACAGCTCTTTCCCGCCGATAATCCCCGCCCCGGCCACCAAGACCACGATCGCCAGCGTCACCCAGATCAAATTTTGCCCCAACTTGTCGAGCCGCTTTTCCAGGGGGGTGACTTCCTCCTCCGCCTCCGTCGCCAGGGCACAAATGTGCCCGAGTTCCGTATTCATCCCCGTGGCGACCGCCACCGCTTCGCCCCCGCCGCGGGTGAGGGCGGTTCCCTTGAACCCCATGTTGGTGCGATCGGCCAGGGCCAGGTCGCCTTCGAGGGGGTCCGTCGTCTTCGTGACGGGGACGGATTCCCCGGTCAAGGGCGACTCGTCCACCTGGAGTTTGTTGGCCTCGATCAACCGCACGTCCGCCGGGATCAGGTCGCCGCTGTCGAGGACGACGATATCCCCCGGAACGATCTCGTCGGCGGGGATTTCTTGAACTTGTCCGGACCGCCTCACCGTGGCTTTGGTCTGGCTGAGTTGTTGCAGGGACTCCATCGATCGCACCGCCTTGATTTCGGTGACAAAGCCGATGACGGCGTTGAGCAAAATGGCGATAATCACCGCGACGCCTTCCACCCACTCCTGAAACGCAAACGACAGCACCGCTGCAACGGCCAGCAGCCCGATGATGGGGCTTTTGAACTGTTCGATCAAAATTTGCCAAACGCTGCGGGTCTTGGCTTCTTCGAGGCGGTTGGGGCCGTATTTTTGGCGCCGCCCTTCGACGGTCGAGGTGTCGAGTCCCCGTTCCCGTTCCACCTCCCAATTTTTCAAGACTTCCTCTACCGTCTGGGAACTGGCCGCGATCGCGTCCCGATTTTCCTCGCCGTTTTTGTTGCCGTTGCCGTTTTCTGCCATATTCTGAATCTCTGCGTGCGATCGCACCCGCGATGGTCGGGTGAAGGACTCCGATCCGATTTTAAAAGCAATGATTCCGGCTTTCTTCAGTCTAAAGGTAGAGCGATCGTTTCGGGTTGCCCATCGCAGAGAATATCGCGACTTCCGAAAATGTAGGAAATGTGGGGGCGATCGTCCCGGCCCATCGCACAGAATATCGTCAAGGTGGTGAAACGCCGGAATTAATCGGAAAAATCGGGAATATGGGTGAAGCGATCGCGATCGATTTGAAACCCAACTGCATAACTCGCCGCACCCCATCCCTAAAGGAAATCAGCTTCCTCACTCGCCGAGGAAACTAATCGGAAACTATGGGGAAATGAATTTAACCAAAAATTTCCCCGTCTGTACTTGCGTTAAGGAATTGAAGAATGGCGACTGAAAAACAAGCACTCTATCGTTACAACAATTGGGGGTCCTTTGTCAACAAGTGGCAAGACCTCTCCGGCAACGGTTACCGATTGGTGGATGTGGAAACCGACATCCAGAGCAATGGCAAAACCTATTTCACCGGAACTTGGCAAGAAGGGGACGGCAAATACGCGCTCTACCGTTACAACAATTGGGGATCTTTTACCGACAAGTGGCAAGATCTCTCCGGCAACGGTTACCGATTGGTGGATGTGGAAACCGACATCCAAAGTAATGGCAAAACCTATTTCACCGGGGTTTGGCGAGAAGGGGATGGCAAACACGCGCTCTATCGTTACGACAATTGGGGGTCTTTTACCGACAAGTGGCAAGATCTCTCCGGCAAAGGTTACCGATTGGTGGATTTCAACACCGACGTCCAGAGCAATGGCAAAACCTATTTCACCGGGGTTTGGCAAGAAGGGGACGGCAAATACGCGCTCTACCGTTACAACAATTGGGGGTCTTTTACCGACAAGTGGCAAGATCTCTCCGGCAAAGGTTACCGATTGGTGGATGTGGAAACCGACATCCAAAGTAATGGCAAAACCTATTTCACCGGGGTTTGGCAAGAAGGGGACGGCCAACACGCGCTCTACCGTTACAACAATTGGAATTCTTTTACGAATAAGTGGCAAGATCTCTCCAGCCAAGGTTACACATTGGCGGATGTAGAAACTGACATCCAAAGTAATGGCAAAACCTATTTCACCGGGACTTGGTACAAAGCGGATCACCAATTTGATGATATCACCGGTATCAGCTCAACATCTACCAATTTTCGCAGTCAAGCTCTTGCTGGTGATCATGAATCCGATGCTCTCACCAACAATCAAGGGGGGAATGACACTGAGTTCGATGAGATTTCCAAAGCTTTCCTCGGGGAATCTCCTATCGAATCCCAAGAAGGTTTGTTGACTGACTTGGTTCCGGGCGATGAACTGTTGCTCCTGAATGCGACTGCGACTGACGGCAATGGGAATTTTACACCCGATCCCGGTGTCGAACAATCTTTGGAAGCCGAATTTGGACAGTTTGCAGAAACCTTAAATGCGGCGAGTAATCTCAACGTTTTAGTTTGACGTTAGCCCCCATTCTAGAAACCGGGTTTCTACTGAGAGCTGGGTGGGGAAACTCAAGATCCTTCTAGAAACCGGGTTTCTACTGAGAGCTGGGGGGGAAACGAAAACCCTTCTAGAAACCCGGTTTCTTCTCCGCAAAAAAAATCAGGTCAAAGGGTGGAGAGAGAAGGGAGAAAAATCTCGCCCATCTCAACCCGCCTTTTTCCTGCTGGGGTGATTGATTCAGTTGTCGGAGTTGAATCTAGATGATGCCGGTTCCTTTGCCGCGTTCATCTTTGTCCATCGTCAGCTTTCCGTCTTCGTCCGTTTCATTCACTTCTTGAAGGGTTTCGGCGCGATCGACTCGGTTCGCCTGTTGTTCTTCCCGCAAATCACCGGGCTCTTCGATGTACATTTCCGGTTCGATCGCGAAATTATCGAGGAGTCCTTCCCGGCTGACGCGATAACCCGCCGTCGTGTTCATGGTTCCCTCTTCGGGATCGGGGGTCTTTTTGAAGTTTTCCCCTTCTCTTTCCATGCGGGCCGCAGTTTCCGCCGTCACCAATTCGCGATCGTAATTGGCGGCTGCTTGTGCTTGATTTTCGTTTTGATTAGCCATAACTTTTTTCTCCAATTGTGTCTATACTTGCGGTTGAAAAACCATCTGGGATTCGGAATCGGTCAACCATCGCCCTTCCCTCTATTTTTCGATATCGGGGACGACATTGGGACGCTCTTTGTCCTTCCAACCGATGGGTCGCTTGGAGTTGTACCAGGCGATCGAACCGATGGAGGCGGCCGCAATAAATCCGAAAATCAATACCAGGGTGGCTGAAACTGGAAAGTGGGGAGCGTTGGTCGCCACGTCACCTAAAATTAAATTCATACTCATCAGTAAGGGTTTCTCCTCACAAATTCAATTTCTACGTTACTTTACAGTTTATAATTTCGACGGATTATTTTCATCTATCGATCGAATGATTTGACTAAAAACCCGCTCCTAGTCGGTTTTATTGCCGATCGCCGACAGGATTCCCAGCCCCACCGACAACAAGATCAGCGCCCATATAATATATCTCGGAATGACATCCAGTATGCCCAATCCCTTCAGGGTGATGATGATGGCAGTGATCACCAGCGCAATTCCAAAAATGTAGAGAATTACGGTCGTGCCGAGTTGCGGTTCGTTGGGTTTTTTACTCACATCGATCCTCAGAACAACTGAACGTCACCGATCGGCTTTGCCGGTGCGCTCCGCGCCATCGCGCCTCCCGCCGGATCGGCTCACCTCTGAAAAAAGTACCAGGTTCCCATTCCGCGATCCTCTATCCGGAGTCGGAGATCGACAATTTCCCCTCCAATTTGAAAAGAATTCTATCGCCGGCCAGATGTCAGTTGGTCCCCCACGGAACTAGATTGAAGCGAAACCCATTTTTTTTCTCGATATCCTGGGGGAAACTGTGACTATCGGCAAGTGGATCGGAATCATATCATTTCTCGTTTCATTATATATTATTTGGCAAATCAGCCAGATTATTTTACTGGCGTTGACGGCGGTAATATTGGCGATCGCCACCAACCGGATCGTCCGGAGATTGCAGAAATCCGGGGTCAACCGGGGGATCGCCGTCGCCATTTCCGTGGGGTCGATATTAATTCTAATTTCGGGATTTTTGGCCCTGACCGTCCCGGTCATCGTGCAGCAGTGGCAGGAGTTGACCGATCGCATCCCCCAAGGTTTGGAACAACTGAAACAGTGGTATTCTCAACTGCAAAGTTGGCTACCCCCTCGAATGTTGGGTGACATGAACAGCGTCGAAGATGTCATCCAGCAGTTGGCTTCTTCTTACGATCGCTGGATCGGCAGTTTCTTCACCTTCTTTTCTAGTTCGGTGGAAACCCTCCTGCAAATCCTGCTGGTCATCGCCGTCACCATCATGCTGTTGAGCAATCCCCAGGCCTACCGGCGGGCGTTTATTTTGCTGTTTCCCTCCTTTTACCGCCGTCGCATTCATCACATTCTCGACCAGTGCGAAGAGAACGTCGTCGGCTGCGTCCTTGGCATCTTATTTAATATGGTCGTCATCGGCATCATGAGCGGAGTCGGACTGTGGATTTTGGGTGTCAGACTGGCGTTGGTGAACGCACTTTTGGCGGCTGTCCTGACGTTAATTCCCAATTTGGGGCCGACGATCAGCGTCATTCCCCCGGCGATTTTGGCGCTGCTGGACTCCCCCTGGAAATCGGTTTCCGTCATCGTTTTATATATCGCAATCCAACAGATCGAAAGCAACATTCTCACCCCCCTGGTGATGAAGCGGCAGGTGTCCCTCCTCCCAGCCGTGACGCTCTTATCCCAGATCACGTTCGCGGCTTTTTTCGGCGCCTTGGGGCTATTTTTGGCTCTGCCGTTGGTGGTCATCCTGCAAGTTTGGCTGCGGGAATTGTTGATCGAAGATATCTTGAATACTTGGTCGAAAGCCAATTTTCCCCCGCTCAAAATTCCCTCTGAAGACGGTTCTCATCCTTCTAAAATTGAGGGCGATCGCCAATTTTAGTCCGGTACTTCTGTCAAAAATTGCGATAGATTTTTTGATCGTATATCGCAACAAGAGCAATCTGCAATCTTAGCGGTATGGTCTCAACTTTGTCAACGGTCCGTGGGAGTATCGACAAAATCCCCCAAACTCGGCGACGTGCGCGGAGTCCCGTTGGTTCTGTCCGACCCGCGATCGCCCATCAACCGGGTTGCCGAAAATCGAGGTTTTGGGTTATTATTAAGAATAATAGGGAAAATTGCCTCGCAACTAACCGCCGATCAATTCAGTGAGTTTCTGGTTGTTTATGATAAAGTTAAAACATTGAGATGGCAGGATCTCAAACGGGCCAATATACCTTCGGGTCGCGACAGCATTCATTCGATACCCTGCCATTTTGAAAAGAACAGGGTCTCAATTGTCAAAAATGTAACAAAATTAGCGGTTAATAAATTGTCAGGGTTGAACCGCAAACGGACGGTCGTGCCGTCCTAATTTTGGCGAACCAATTGAAGTGGCAGGTACTTCTCGAATGGATGGTCTCTGCCGCCCCATTGTACTGCCCATTTAAGTCCGTTGTTTTTTACTTTCCCCAAACCTCTTCCATGTTGTCTGTCAAGTTGAATCGAAATCATCTACTATATCCTTTATGTAGTCTCGTTGTAATTGTCGCTGACCCTTTGACTCAGGTGATTGCTATCCAACCCTTCCTCCCCGCCTCGAGTTCGGAAGCCGCCCAAACCCGCCCGGGCGATCGCGTGCGCCAAACCGTCCTCGAAAATGGCCTCACCGTTTTGACCAAACCGGTCCACACCGCCCCCGTCGTCACCGTCCAAGTTTGGTACAACATCGGTTCCCGCGACGAGCATCCCGGCCACAACGGCATCGCCCACCAACTCGAACATATGCTGTTCCAAGGCACCGCCACCCGCCCCATCCAATACGGCAGTTTGTTGGAAGCCTTGGGGGGGGAGTTCAACGCCTTTACCGGCTACGACCAGACGGCGTACCACAACACGGTGGAACGGAACGCCTTGGAAGCCGTCCTCATCCTGGAAGCCGATCGCATGAAAAATGCCCTCATCGACCCGGAACTGCTAGAAAAGGAAAAGGGCGTGGTCATCTCCGAATTGCAGGGGGACGAAAACAACCCCCACTATCGCCTCAACCGGGCCGTGATGGAAGCGGCCTTTCCGGGCCACCCCTACGGCCTGCCCATCGGCGGCACGAAAGCGGACGTGGAGACATTCACCGTCGAACAGGTGCGGTCTTACTACGATCGCAACTACCGCCCCGACAACGCCGTTTTGATTGTCGTGGGAGATTTCGACTCCGAATCCACCCTAAAAATAATTCGGGAAACCTTCGGGGTGATCTCCAACCCCGCAGAACCGCCCACCCGCCTGAGTTCCAGGGCGATCGAGAACACCTTTCCGCCCCCGGAGCGACCCGGGGGACAGACGGTCGTGCTGCGGGGGCCCGGAACCGTCCCCTTCATCCAGATCGTCTACCCCCTCCCGGACATCAACCACCCCGACATCCCCGCCCTGAGCGTGTTGGACTACATTTTGGACAACGGGGGGCGCAGTTCCCGCATCTACCGGGACATTGTGGATGCCGGACTCGGCAGCTCGGCGGGGAGCCTTTCAGCCCACCTGAGCGCGGGGGGGTGGCTGGAGCTGTGGGCGTCCCCCGTCCCCGAGGGCGACCTGGACGCGATCGACCGCGCCTTTGAAAATCTGATCGCCAAACTACAGGCGAATCTCGTCTCCCCCGAAGAACTCAATCGCGCCACAACCCAAATTCGCGCCAGTTCCATTTTGGAGAACCGCGACATCACCAGTCAGGCGATGCAACTGGGCCTGGACTCGACGACAGCGGGAAATTACCGCTACACCGAAACCTACCTCGATCGCATCGATGCCGTCACCGCCGAGGACGTGCGCCGGGTCGCCCGCACCTACCTGAAGCCGGAATATCGGACGGCGGGGCGATTTGAACCCGTCGAGGTTCCCGCCGGAGAAACGGTGACGGGCAAAAATGTGGAACTCACCACCGCCCACAGCCACACCGCCGGACATATCCGCACCGGACACCCCACCGAACCGGATACCATTGCCCGTTATCTGCCCCCGGTAGAACCGCCCGCGGCCCACGCCGCCACACCTCCCGAGTCCTTCACCCTCCCCAACGGACTGCGAGTCCTTTTGTTGCCCGACGACCACACCCCCGGAGTCTCGATCCGGGGGCTGATCCGGGCCGGGGAAGAATTCGACCCGCCCGGGAAGGAGGGTCTGGCGACCCTCACCGCCGAGAACTTGATGAGCGGAACCCGCCGCCGCGATGGGCGCTCGCTGGCCCGCAGCCTGGAAAATCGGGGGGCGACCTTGGAGTTTTCGACCCCCCCCGAAGGGGTGAGCATTTCCGGCGTGGCCCTGGCCCAAGATTGGCCGGTCGTCCTGGAAATCCTGGCGGACCTGCTGCAAAACCCCACCTTCCCGAAAGATTGGCTGGACCTGACCGGCCGGCAACAGGTCTCCGAGTTGCTCGAAGACAAGCACGACCCCGCCTATGTCGCCCAGCGGGCGCTCCAACAGCGGCTCTACCCCAAGGAGCATCCCCTGCACCGCTACCCCACGGAAAGCAGTCTCAAATCGATCCGCCGCGCCGACCTGGAGCGGTTTCACCGCGCTCACTACCGCCCCGACGCCACCGCCTTGGCCGTGGTGGGGGACTTCGACCCGGAAACGATGCGATCGCAGATCCGACGGCTATTTGAAAACTGGAGGGCCGGCTCGCCCCCCGCCGGCCGTGCCCTCCCCCCCGTCTCCCCGCCCGAGAAATTCGTCTGGGTCAAAAAGGAAATTCCCGGCCTGGTGGAGTCCGTCACGGCAATGGGATACCCCAGCATCGACCGTCGCGACCCCCGCTACCACGCGGCCCTGGTCCTGAATCAAATTTTGGGGGGCAGCACCCTATCGAGCCGGTTGGGACTGGAATTGCGCGATCGCCTCGGCCTCACCTACGGGGTTTATAGCTGGTTCGACGCCGGGTTGCGGTGGGGGTCCTTCACCATCCAAATGCAGACCGCCCCGGAAAATGCCCGACAGGCGATCGACACCACCCTCTCCCTCCTGAAAGACCTGCGGGAACGGGGGGTG
Source organism: Lyngbya sp. CCY1209 (assembly GCF_055795065.1). Lineage (NCBI taxonomy): Bacteria > Bacillati > Cyanobacteriota > Cyanophyceae > Oscillatoriales > Microcoleaceae > Lyngbya > Lyngbya sp. CCY1209. The sequence goes on along the minus strand of NZ_JAYFER010000688.1, from coordinate 14,225 downwards.
ACGGCCGAGGAAGTCCAAACCGCCAAACGCAGCCTGGTGGGGAGCGATCGCGTCGCCCTCGGCGATCCGGACATCCTCGCCGGTGTCATCCTCTGGAACGAAGTCTACGGCTTCCCCCCGTCAGAACTCAACGACTTCCACCACAAAATCGAAGCCGTCACCCCGGCGGAAGTCAACCGGGTGGCCCGGGAACTCCTCCACCCTGATCGCATCGTCGTCGTCACCACCCAGCCGCGGGTGATGTTGGGGTTGTAGGGAGTGGGGAGTCGGGAGTGGGGAGTGGGGAGTGGGGAGTGGGGAGTAGGCAATAGGCAATAGGCAATAGGCAATAGGGAGTGGGGAGTGGGGAGTGGGGGGCAAGCTGATATCTGGTCCGTACCAACTCCCCAATCATCTTTAGATGATTTGAGCTATTAGCTTGGGAATTGATTCCCAAGCGGTGCGGATGTTCCACCCGTTTCTCTCCCTCCGCTCCCTCCGCCCCGACCCTCCCTCCGCTCCCCCTGCTCCCGACCCTCCCTCCGCCCCGACCCTCCCTCCGCCCCGACCCTCCCTCCGCTCCTACTCCCTACTCCCCACTCCCCACTCCCTCCCCTTTCCCAGAAATTTCCCCGACGCGATCGGCCCGATCGGTTAAAATTATTAAGAGATGTGAATTTTTTCCATTTCCAAACAATCTCTGTCATTCAGACCGATTAAGTATGTCTCTTCCCATTCGCAACGTCGCCATCATCGCCCACGTCGATCATGGCAAAACAACATTAGTTGACGCTCTCCTGAAACAGTCCGGGATTTTCCGCGAAGGGGAAGATGTCCCGGACTGCGTGATGGACTCCAACGATATCGAGCGGGAGCGCGGGATCACCATCCTCTCCAAAAATACCGCCGTCCGCTACGGCGACACCTTAATTAATATCGTCGATACCCCCGGACACGCCGACTTCGGCGGCGAAGTGGAGCGGGTCCTCGGCATGGTCGATGGCTGCCTGCTGATCGTCGATGCCAACGAAGGCCCGATGCCCCAAACCCGCTTCGTACTCAAAAAAGCCCTGGAAAAGGGACTCCGCCCCATCGTCGTGATCAACAAAATCGATCGCCCCCGGGCCGAACCCTACGGCGCCGTCGATAAGGTGCTGGACCTGTTCCTCGAACTCGGCGCCGATGACGACCAGTGCGAGTTCCCCTACCTGTTCGCCTCCGGTTTGGCCGGGTACGCCAAGCGGGAACTCGACGGGGAGGGGACGGACATGAAACCCCTGTTCGACGACATCCTCGAACACGTCCCGCCGCCCGTCGGCGACCCCGAAAAGCCCCTGCAACTCCAGGTCACGACCCTGGACTACTCCGAATACCTCGGCCGCATCGTGATCGGCAAAATCCACAACGGCACCATCGCCGCCGGACAGCAGGTGGCTCTGGTGAAGGAAAACGGCGAGGTCGTCCGCGGCAAAGTCACCAAATTAATGGGGTTTGAAGGCCTCAGCCGCGTGGACCTCGAAGAATCCACCGCCGGAAATCTGGTGGCCGTGGCCGGGTTCGGCGATGCCAACATCGGCGAAACCATCACCTGTCCCAACGAACCCCAAGCCCTGCCGCTGATCCGGGTGGACGAACCCACGTTGCAGATGACGTTCTCGGTGAACGATTCGCCGTTTGCCGGCCAGGAGGGTACTTACGTCACCTCCCGGCAGGTGCGCGATCGCCTGATGCGCGAACTCGAAACCAACGTCGCCCTGCGGGTGGAAGAGACGGACTCCCCGGACAAGTTCATGGTTTCGGGCCGGGGCGAACTGCACCTGGGGATTTTGATCGAAAATATGCGCCGGGAGGGCTACGAGTTCCAGGTGTCCCAGCCCCAGGTGATTTACCGGGAAGTCAGCGGCCAGCCCTGCGAACCCTTTGAATATCTGGTGTTGGATGTGCCCGAGGAGGCTGTGGGAAGCTGCATGGAGCGCCTGGGCCAGCGGCGGGCGGAAATGCAGGATATGCGGATGGGCACCAACGGCCGCGCCCAGTTGGAATTCGTGGTTCCGGCCCGGGGTCTGGTGGGCTTCCGGGGCGAGTTCATGCGGATGACCCGCGGCGAGGGGATCATGAACCACAGCTTTTTGGAATACCGCCCCATGAGTGGTGATATTGAAGCCCGCCGCAACGGCGTCTTGATCTCCTTTGAGGAGGGGGTCAGCACCTTCTACGCCCTCAAGAACGCCGAAGATCGGGGCGTGTTCTTCATCACCCCCGGAACGAAGGTTTACAGGGGGATGATCGTCGGGGAACACAACCGCCCCCAGGATCTGGAGTTGAACGTCTGCAAAACCAAGCAACTGACGAACCACCGCTCCGCCACCGGCGATGAGTTGGTGCAACTGCAAGCCCCGGCGGACATGAGTTTGGAGCGGGCGCTCGAATACATCGGCCCGGATGAGTTGGTGGAGATTACGCCGGAGTCGGTCCGCCTCCGCAAGATGAGCAAAAAGTTGGTGAAGCGCTAAAACTGCCCCATTCTACCCGAAGGTAGAAGCATGAATCGCCCATCCCCGAAAGGTTATGACCGGGGGTGGGTGATTTTTTGCGGGCAATTTTCTAGGGTATAGCAGAGAGTCGCTTCGGACAGAGCCGAACTCCCAAAACCCTGATGCATGGGAATCTGACAAAAGCCTGTCCTGAGCTTGTCGAAGGGCTGACGGCTTAAACCTGATGGCTTACTGCTATAAAAGATCAAGGCGATCGCACTGCCACTTTCTTTGGGCATCCTTGCAGTTATAGCAGGCAACAGGCAACAGGTAACAGGTAACAGGTAACAGCTCCGGAAGGCAATCGGGAAAAAAAAACGCCCACTGTCTGAGTTTTAGAGGGGTTCGATGTCCGAACGAGCCGGACGACTGCTATAGAATCTAAGATGGACTTTCCCACATTTGTCGGCTCCTGGGGTCTATCCGTCAAAATACGGAGGGACAGAAGTGAACCGCGATCGCCGGTGCGAAAGTTCCGTAAATCTACAATTACAGCAAAGACAAAAATGTTACATAGTTGTCTTCGATTACTCCGTAAATTTACGTATAGGTAATCATTTGATGACAAAAAAATTAAGAGAAAGTTATTGACAAATCGGATCTGATGCTATAATTGGTAAATACTAGAAAACGTTCATCTCCCCCACCCGCCAAGTTGATTGAATGTTCATTCGATCGCCGTTGGCGAGCTGAGGAAGACGGAAGTAGGGAACACAGCCCGAAGGAACGCGCCACACCGTAACACCTTGTTCGAGGGGGTTCGTACAATGATTGTACCTTCTTTAGTGGCCTTTTCCATCGCTTGCTTGGCAGTCCACCTGAGTATCAATACTTCGGAAGAGATTGTCAAAATTGCAGCCAGAGGGACCGCCTTATTCTGTCTGTTTCTCAGCCTGGTTTACGCACCCTGGTCGGTTTTGCTGATCTTAATCGTCCCGGTGCTAAGTTACAGACTGGCCTGACAGAACGCCTTGGGAATCCGATTTTCGGAATCGACCACAACTCAAAAAAAAAGAACTGAGACGGGGAATTTTAGACCTTAAATTAGCAGGTTTTTGACTGCTAATCTTCCCCCGCCCCGGTCAGGCCTCCAGCAAGGGTCTTTTTTTTATTTTTTTACTCGGGAAGTTGATATTGCTCCACGATCCGTTTGGCAAATTCGGGGACGTGGGCTTCCAACTTTTCGGGATAGTTTCGCTTCACGTACAGGTAATTCCGCGTGAAGTGGGAGTCGATGGAAAAGCGGGCGTATTCCAAGCCCTTGGGCCCCACCCGTTCGATGACCACCCCCATCATTTTCGCGGCCCACATCGGCAGGGTGACGCCTTTATCGTAGGCGGGGATGCTCTGCTGGACGGCTTGGTGGCGATCGCCTTTGGCGGAGACGGGTTGGGTGTCGAGTTGATCTTTGACCAGATCGAGCATTTCCTGTCCGCGATCGTTGCGGACGACGATCCACTGCCACCCAAACGGCGCCCCCATGTAGCCGACGACGAGATCGGCTAGGGAATTTACATAGTCGAAACAACTCAGGCAGGAGGGGGCGAAAATATCCTTGAGTTTGTTGGTTTTTAGGCCGAAAAAGGGCACGGTTTCCGTGGAACCGTCTTCGTGTTTGAAGTGCACCCGGAAGTCCTGCATGAATTCGTAGTGGACGACGGTTTCGGGCGATCGGCTGGTGGTTTCCAGGAACTTCTGGAGTCCCTCGCGGGTGACGTTATCGACGCAGGGGGTTCCGAGGACGTAGAGTTTTTCCAACCCCATTTCTTTTTCGACGGCTCGCAACGCCTGGATCTGGCATCCCACGCCGATGACGAGCAAGCGTTTCATCCCCGATCGCTCTACCTCTTCCAATACGGACAAATTGGGGGAGAGGGTGGGTTTGTTGACGCGGGCGGCGAGCACTTCTTCCGGCGTCCCGGCGATGACGGGTTTGGGTCCGAAGCGGTCCTCTTCGGTATTTTGGACGCAGACGACCCCTTCGACGATGCCCTGGGTGAGCATTTCGCAGGCGATGGTGCTGACGATGCCGGTCCACTGGGCACCCGGAATGGGCTGTTTCTTCCGCGCCGCCATCATATCCTGGTGGACGCCAAAATACAAGTCGTCCGGGCTGTCGAGATCCCGCGATCGCCCGTGGGCTGTGGCTTCGAGCTCGGCGATCTGTTCGTTAAGAAAGGCACAGGCTTCCTTGACATAATGGATGTAGTAGGTGTCGCAGAGTCCGCACTCGCTGCACAGGGCTTTGGCGGGACGGCGGCTCCCCGGTTTCAGGGCTCTGGCTTTCTGATGCTTGGGCGGTTGCTGTACTGAGGTCATTGAAAGCGTGCTTATTATACCTAAGATTTGGTTTAGCACGATATTTGGGCATTTTCACGAATTGTAACAATTTGTAAGATTTCGGGATTTTTAGTGGGAAATCCGTGGAATTACGCTGGTGGATTTTGGGGGGTGTTGATAGGCTGGAAGGGTGAATTAACCACAGAGACACAGAGGACACAGAGAGGGAAGAGCTCCCTAAATCTCCCTTGGTAAGGGGGACTTTGAACGACCTCTTCGTCGGTTTCAAGTGGGGAACATCCCCCTAAATTCCCCTTGGTAAGGGGGACTTTGAACGACCTCTTCGTCGGTCACAAATTCGTACATTTCTGATTGTTTTATGTCCGCCGATAGTCCGGATACAAATTTCCAGAACTTTACATTACTCAAATTATGAATAGTTTTCAGAATCAATCAAAGAATATGACTACGGCGACGACGTTTGTTGTCGGTGGGACGGCGGCGGGGGCGGGAATTTTGAGTGCTGTCGGCGGTATGGGATTGGTGGGAAGTTTCGGCGGCATTGGGATTGGGGCGGCGCCGATTTTGGGGGCGGGGGCGATAACTGGAATGGCGGCTTATGGGGCGTTTCGGGGCATTGCGGAGGGCGATCGCGCGGCGTTTGGGGCGATCGGTTTGGGGGCGGTTTCTGGGGTGACGATTTCTTCGGCTGTGGGGACGATGGGATTGGGAATTGGCGGGGGTGCGATCGCGGTTGGGATGGGTTCGATGGCGATGGCGGGCGGCGTTTTCGGGTTGGGAATTTACGGGGTTTTTAAAATTATTGATGATAGCGTTCCGGGAGAGACGGCAATGCAGGCTTTCGATCGCGTTTCGGATCGCATCGAAGAGGATTTGGCGTTTCAATTCTATTATACGGATGGATGGTTGGAGGTTGCCGAGTTAAGTCTTGAAGCCCGAGAACGGAAATTAAAGCAAAAGTTTATCGATCGTGAAATTGACGATGAGTTGAAAGCGTTGAAAGACGCGATCGGGATGAACTCATCGCAAACAAAATCACCATCTGATACGGAAGAAAAAAACGCATTTAATCCAAATACGGGCGAACCGAACCCGTCCGGTTGGAACCTGATTCACACTATAAAAGCACATCGGGGGAAAATTAATGCGATCGCGTTTGGCGAGGGGAGTCAAACTGTGGTGACGGCGGGATGCGATCGCACGATTAATTTTTGGAATTGTATCACCGGAAAGCGGGATTATACTTTATTCGATGATTCGGAAACTCTGTCTTTATCGGTGAGTTCGGATTCGGAAATTATCGCCGGCGGGAATGGCGACGGAAAAATCAGTCTGTGGAGTTATCGGAATCGGCAATTCTTACGAACCCTCTCGGATTGGCATATTCCGGAACGCAATATGGGTGCGATCGCCCAATTGTGCTTTGTTCCGAATTCCTCTATTCTAATTAGCGGGAGTGGCGATAAAACCGTCCGAGTCTGGGATGCAAAAACCGGGAATTGGAAGCGGATTATAAACGGACACGAAGATCGAGTTTTGTCCGTTGCGGTGAGTTCCGACGGGGAAGCGATCGCCGGCGGGAGTACAGATCGGACAATCCGAATTTGGCATCTCAATAATTATGCAAAACCCCGAATATTTGCCGGACATAACGACTCGGTTACGGCTATTTCATTTTCGCCCGATAACCGAATTTTGGTGAGCGGCAGTGCCGATCGTATGGTAAAATTGTGGAGTCTCAAAACGGGCGATTGCTTGCACACCCTGACCGGACATAAAACCGGGATTTCTGCGGTGGCGTTCAGTCCCGACGGAGGGGCGATCGCCAGTGCGGATTCGGGCGGAACCGTCCGCCTGTGGAACGCGAAAACCGGACAACTTCAACAGATTCTATCGGGGTGCGTGGTGGCGTTCAGTCTCGATCGCAAATACCTCGCCAGTGGCGGTCCGGACGGGACGGTTAAAATTTGGCGTTGGGAACGATTCGATCCGGATAATTTCACCTCTCGCAATTGGTGGCAAATTCTGAACGTGAACCCGGACGCAAATTTGGAAACGGTTCGCGTCGCCTATCGAAAATTAGCTCGGCTGTACCATCCCGATCGCAATTTTTCCCCGGATGCGATCGCCAAAATGCAGCGAATCAACTCAGCTTACGAGGAATTCTTGAAAATGGGGTGTTGAGAGAACCCCTTAAATCCGAGCGAGATGGTTTTTTTACCTCCGTGTCCTCTGTGTCTGGAGTGGTTTTATATCTCTCAACCATAGACAGGCGATCGCCGGGGATTGACCCGACCAAAAAGTTATTCTAAAATCATTGTAGAGTCGGGCGATCGCCGTGAAAACAGATAGTCTCTTCTACCGAATTTTCCAACAGTACCCCCGCAGCTTCTTTGAACTGCTGAACCGTCCCGCCGAAGAGAGCGATCGCTACCAATTCACCTCCGTCGAAGTCAAACAACTCGCCTTCCGCCTCGACGGACTCTTCCTGCCGACAACGGAAGATCGCGATCAGCCCTTTTACCTAGCAGAAGTCCAATTTCAACCCGACGACAACCTCTACTATCGCATTTTCGCCGAACTGTTCCTCTACCTGCGACAGTACCAACCCCCCCACCCCTGGCGAGTCGTCGTCATCTACCCCAACCGAGGCGTCGAACGGGAACAGTCCCTCCATTTCAACTTGCTGCTGAACTCCGAAGCCGTCACCCGCATTTATCTCGACGAGTTGGAGGATGAAAACGCTCTGGGAGTCGGTATCATTAAGTTAGTGGTCGAATCCGAATCTGCCGCGATCGCATCGGCCCGACGGCTACTCGAACAGGCCGAACAAACCCTCCCCCCAGTATCGATTCGACGCGATATCATTGACATCATAGAAACCATTGTTGTTTACAAACTGCCCGAACTGAGTCGCGAGGAGATTGCCCAAATGTTAGGACTCACCGATTTAAAACAAACCCGATTCTATCAAGAAGCCTTCGCCGACGGTCGCCAAGAAGGTGTGCAAGAAGGTGTGCAAGAAGCAACGATAAATTTTGTCCGACGTTTGGCTAACTTGGGAAATAGTCCGGAAGCGATCGCCCAACTTTTGGGTTTGCCTTTAGAGGAAGTTCAACAAATTTTAGAATCTCCCAATGAGGATTGATTGGGTGATAGCATTTCTCAACCTTGCAAGGTACGGTTCTGGCATCAAAGTCCCCCTTTTTAAGGGGGATAATGGGGGATCTTTCAGGTTCCATCGGCTCAGAAACGGGCGAAAAATGTCCGTCCATCACGGTTCCGGCATCAAAGTCCCCCTTTCCAAGGGGGATTTAGGGGGATTTTTCGGGTTTCATCGGCTCGAAAACTACGATATTCCCCGGCAATCACCTCCCAGAAATAGGCGGCAAACGTCCGTCCATCACGGTTCGGGAATCAAAGTCCCCCTTTCCAAGGGGGATAATGGGGGATCTTTCAGGTTTCATCGGCTCGAAAACTGCTCTATTTTCCGGTAATCACCTCCCAGAAATGGGCGGAAAATGTCCGTCCATCGACAGCGACCCGCATTTTTTTCGCCCAACTGTAAACCTCAAATTGGATCAAATTGCGATCGCCCGAACCGGAAATCGAAATATCTCCCAAAACGACGATCCAATGATTCGGATGGGGAACCAAAGGGGGTTGATCTTCCAACAAACCGCCCGAATTAATCAACGCGATCGCCACGCCGCCCCCATTCAAAATCGCGGCGGTATTTTCCAACACATTGATATCGCCGAACAAATAAGCATTGTTTGACTTGACATCGGAATAACCCAAGATTTCCCGAGTCCATCCGGCGATTTCCCAAGGTTTCGTTATTCCTGCCAAATTCCTCACCAGGTCGGGGGATGCGGGTTCCACGGGGAGGAAAATATTTTCCGATTCTCGCAAGGTGGAAAGGATCATCCAATCCACCTCCGGCATTTGGAAATTGCCCCGACTTTCCCGCAGGCGAGGCGAGGCAGAAATCCACCGATCGCCCCAGGTGTGAAAACCGCCGATTTGAAATAGATTTCGGCAGATTTGAACGTAGCGAACCGGGTCCCGGCGGATCAGTTCAAAAACGATCGCCGCCGGACCGCAAAACGGCTGTCCCCCCTGGCGGAGGCGAAACGGATCGTCCAGACGCGATCGCATCCCGGCAACAATCCGATCGCGATCCAACCCCGGCCACACCCCCGGAACCCGCGATCGCTCGAATTGGGCGATCGCCTCCCGGGCCCGTCCCACCTGTCGCGGGTCGGGGAGGGGCAACATTACCGCCCCCGCCCCACGCCGATCAGGTATAATAGCGCCATCCGCACAGCGATCCCGCTGGTCACTTGTTGGGAGATCAGGCTGAAATCCGGGTTATCCATCAACTCCGAACTGATTTCCACCCCCCGGTTGACCGGACCCGGATGCAGGACTTTCACCCCCGGACGGCAGGATTTGAGGCGATCGCTCGTAATGCCGTACTGCTGATGGTACTCCCGCAGACTCGGCAGCAGGTGGGCCGTCATCCGTTCCTTTTGCAACCGCAGGGTCATCACGAAATCCGCGTCCGCCAACGCCTCCTGCAAATTCCAGTGTAAAACTAACTTTCCGGGGCGATCGCGGCCCAGGGTTTCAAACGGTTTCGGCAGCAGCGTTGGGGGTCCGGCCAGATGCAATTCCATGTCCGTCGCCGTCAGACTCCAGATATTGGAACGGGCCACCCGCGAGTGGAGGATGTCCCCGACGATCGCGATTTTTTTCCCCCGCAAAAGGTCGATCCGGGGCTTTTCCGGGTCGAGAATCCGGCAGATGGTGAACAGATCCAACAACCCCTGGGACGGGTGTTCGTGTTGTCCGTCCCCGGCATTCAAAATCGCCACCGCAGTCCCGAGGCGGTCCATCTCCGCAGCGATCGCCAATGGGACCCCCGCTTCCCGGTGGCGGATCACCATCATGTCCGTCCCCATCGCCAGATAGGTTTTCGCCGTATCTAAAATAGTTTCCCCCTTCGTCAGGGAAGACGTTCCGGGGGCGAAATTCAGGGTATCCGCCGAAAGCCGTTTCGCGGCCAATTCAAAGCTGTTGCGGGTCCGGGTGGAGGGCTCAAAAAACAAATTGGCGATCACCTGACCTTGCAAGGCGGGCACCTTCTTCGTCCGGCGTCCGAGCACCTCCCAAAAGCTGGTGGCCGTCTGGAGGACGGTATCGTATTCGTCCGGCGTGAAATCGGCCAGGGATAAGATATGTCGGCGATTCCAAGTAGTCGTGGTCATGGTTGGGGGGAAAACGGAAGTCCGGGTGGTCGATTGCTGAGTAAACCCTCAAAGGGCCGAATAGTCAACTGTACGACCCGCGAAATTTAAGCCATGAATAGTATCCAACACTTTTGGACGCCTTGGGTGGCGAGTTTGATTGTCCTGGGTTTGGTCGCCTGCGACATCCCCCCTGGGGAGGACCGGGGAGCGACCCTTCCCGAACCGACCCCCACCCCCACCGCCGCGGCCCTGAAACCGGAGCGATCGCCCACGCGGCCCCCCCTCAAACAAGCCACCACGCCACCCACGGAAACCGTCCCCATCATCCTCTACAAAATCGACCCATCCTGTCAAAATCTCGTCCCCTCCCAGGCGGTCGTCCCCGCCTCGGAGTCCCTGGAAGCGGCCGTCGGACAGGTTATGGACAATTTCGAGTCGGCGGATTTTTCCCTCGGATACCGCATCATCCGCGATCGCGATCGTCAAACCGTCACCATCGATTTTCGGGTGCCCGCCACCGCCGATCGCGTTTTCACCTCCCTCTCCACCTGCGAACAACTCGCCCTCTTCGGCAGTCTGAGAAAAACCCTCACCCAAAACCCCACCTGGCTAATCCAACAGGTCTACTTCACCCAAAACGGAGAAGAAATCGCATTGTAAAAAAACGAAAAAAGGCGAATAATCAACAATTATTAATTGTTAATTGTTAATTGTCCTAATCTGTCGCCAGCGAGTTTTCAGAAACAGCCAGAACGGGAACTGGTAGGCTTCCGCGATCAGCCAGAAGACCAGGAACAGGTGGGAGAAAAACGCCACCCCCGTCCACACCAGGGGAAACCACGTCCAATCGGTGCCCGATGCCGGGGGAAAAATGACGGCGGACGCCCCGATCAGGGTCGGCGGGAAGACCACCAAAACCAACGCCGCCACCCAGTAGACCCACGTCAACTCCAAATTTCCGATCTGTTCGCCTTTCCAGGTCGTCCCGTTCCACCGCCAGATCAGAGGCGGGTCGCGATCGATCATTGTGATGCGTTGCCGTTCCGGTTCGATCGTGAGAATATGGCGGCAAACGTTGCAGCCGAAAGCTTCGGTCAGAGTCAGGTTGGAAATCTGGCCGCAACGGCAGACCGGACAGGGGTAAATGCCGTCGTAGGTGAGACGATTGTTTCCGTTGGAGGAGATTTGCATATCGACAACTGACGTTCGAGACAACAGACTAGAGTAATTCTTAATGATTTTTTCAGCCTCAATCGGATCGATGTATTTGAAAATATAAAGACTCAGAGATTTGCCGGTGTCGCGATCGGCGATCGCGATCGCGATTTCAATGATGACTGTAACACAATTAGTCAGATGGCAAATCGACGGCGTTGCGGCGGGTCTTGACGCCCGACCGGGCCTTCCGACTCGGCGGGACGTACAAAGCGGGTGCGGAGAAGACCGACAGCGCCCAAATGGGGACTGAAAATCAGTATCATCCGTTACAGTTTCCCTGACAACACAACCCCTTATTATTCAGATCAGTTAGAGCAGTTGGGGCAAGAACCAGTGCTATTTGATTCCTACGATCCAGGTGACTTCTACGATGAATTATTCGTCGCCAAGGGACAACCTCGGCCCGAAGGCAAGCTGTTAATCGACCGACTCAACGCCCTGTCGCCGGACGAGATTCGGGTGCGACAGCAGGCCGCGAAAAGCGCCATGATGAAATTGGGCGCGACGTTCAACGTCTACAGCGACAACGAGGGGACCGAGAGAATTCTGCCCTTCGACATGATCCCCCGCATCGTCTCCGCCTCGGAATGGGCGGACTTGGAAAAGGGACTCAAGCAGCGAATTCACGCCCTCAACCTGTTCATCGCCGACATTTACGGGGAACAGAAGATCGTCCGGGACGGCGTGATTCCGATGGATTTGATCGCCTCCTCGAAAGGATTTCTCCAGCCCTGCATCGGGCTCAAGCCCCCCCACGATATCTGGTGTCATATTACCGGAACCGACCTGGTGCGCGATCGCGATGGGCAGTGGTACGTCCTCGAAGATAATATGCGCTGCCCCTCCGGCGTCTCCTACGTCCTCGAAAACCGGCGGGTGATGAAAAACACCTTCCCCCAAATCTTCGCCACCTTGGGCATCCAACCCGTGGATGAGTACCCGGGCCACCTCCTGGACACCCTCCTCAACCTCGCCCCCCCCCACATCGGCAACCCGACGGTGGTGGTGCTGACGCCGGGAATCTACAATTCCGCCTACTTTGAACATTCCTTCCTCGCCCAACAGATGGGGGTGGAACTGGTGGAAGGCCGGGATTTGGTCGTCGTCGATGGTTACGTCCAAATGCGGACCACCAAGGGCCTGCGGCGGGTCGATGTCATCTACCGCCGCATCGACGATACCTTCATCGACCCCCTGACGTTCAACCCGGAATCCCTCCTGGGGGTTCCCGGCATCACCGATGTCTACCGCAACGGCCGGGTCGCCCTCGCTAACGCCCTCGGGACGGGGGTCGCGGACGACAAGGTGATTTACGCCTACGTCCCGCAAATGATCCGCTACTATTTGGACGAAGACCAACTGCTGCCCAACGTCCCCACCTACCTGTGCTGGGAACCCGACCAACTCGAGTATGTGGTCGCCAACTTGGACAAATTGGTGGTCAAAGCCGCCAACGAGGCGGGGGGCTACGGGATGCTGGTGGGCACCCAGGCCACGGCGGAAGAACGCCAGGAATTTGCCGGACGCATCCGGGCGAATCCCCGCAACTACATCGCCCAACCCACTTTATCCCTGTCGCGGGTTCCGACCCTTCTCGGCGATACGTTTGAGGGCTGCCACGTCGATTTGCGGCCCTATATCCTCTACGGTTCCCAAGGGGTTTACGTCCACCCGGGCGGGTTGACCCGGGTCGCCATGAAAAAGGGATCTTTGGTGGTGAATTCTTCCCAAGGGGGCGGGAGTAAAGATACCTGGGTTTTGTGCAATTAACGCTGGGTAAATTTGGCTTCGTTTGACTGTATCTAACAATGGCAATTTCCCCATTTTTTTCAGTAAAAATTGACGTTTAATTTCGAGTAAAAATTATGCTGAGTCGTGTCGCCGATTCGATCTATTGGCTCAACCGCTATGTGGAACGAGCCGAAAATATCGCCCGATTTGTCGATGTCAACCAAAATTTGCTGTTGGATGCCCCGTCGGGAATGCAGCAACAGTGGCGGCCTTTGGTGCTGACCACGGGAGATTTGGAACTGTTTGAACAAAAGTACGGGGAGGCGACGGCCGAGAATGTAATCCGGTTCCTCACCTTCGACAACGACTATTCCAACTCGATTTTATCTTGTCTGCGGTTGGCGCGGGAAAATGCGCGATCGGTGCGGGAAATTATCTCCTCGGAAATGTGGGAACAGGTGAACGAGTTTTACATGATGGTGCGGGAGGCGGCGATGGGAGAACAGCCCTATTACCTGCCCGAATTTTTCAATCAGGTGAAGCTGCAAGGTCACTTGTTCGCCGGGATCATGGATGCGACCATGACTCACAATGAGGGGTGGCATTTCGGACGCATGGGGCGGCTGTTGGAGAGGGCGGATAAAACCTCTCGAATTCTGGATGTGAAATATTTTATTTTGCTGCCCTCGGTGCAGGATGTGGGGACGACCTTGGATGAGGTGCAGTGGATCGCTCTGTTGAAGTCGGCGAGCGCCTACGAGATGTATCGCAAGCGCAGCCAGCACCGAATTACCCCCTTCGGCGTGATCGAATTTTTGATTTTGGACCGGGAGTTTCCCCGGGCAATGCAATATTGTTTTTTGCAGGCGGAGCGATCGCTCCAACACATCACGGGGAGCACGCCGGGAACCTGGCAAAATCCCGTCGATCTGGAGTTGGGGCGGCTGCGATCGGATTTGGATTATCTGATGGTTGACGATATCATGAAGCGGGGATTGCACGAGTTTCTCGACAATTTGCAAAACCGCATCAATTTGGTCGGAAAGCGAATTTTTGAAACCTTTTTCGACTTGAAAGCTTTGCCGGATGCGATCGGGTTTTCTCAGAGTCAGGCGAGTTGAAAAGTGAACAGTGAATCGTTGGCGGGCAACCGGGGACGGTTGCCACCACGGGTTTTTTCCATTTTCACAGAGTCAGGCGAGTTGAA
>NZ_JAYFER010000687.1:0-405 GCF_055795065.1 Lyngbya sp. CCY1209 | reverse complement strand
GTACTGCGGTTGAAAACTATAACATCGCTTCCCGGTTCAAAATCGGCGATCGCATCTTGTTGCCCTTCCCCCACCTGATCCCGAGACAGGTAGGCAAAGGTATCATCTCCCTTATCTCCAAATAGGGTATCATCTCCTTTATCGCCAGATAGGAAATCGTTATCGGCACCACCATACATCAGATCGGCACCCAATCCACCGAATTGAGAATCATTTCCTTCTCCCCCTTGCAGGGTATCGTCTCCGGCGGCACCAATCAAACAATCATCTCCAACATTTCCAAATAGGGAATCATCGCGATCGGAACCCGTGAGCGTATCGTTACCCCCCAACCCGTCGATCGCACTGAGAATCTCAACCGTTACGGTCGCCGATGTTCCATTACTAAACACCTCAAAACTTCCC
>NZ_JAYFER010000686.1:0-307 GCF_055795065.1 Lyngbya sp. CCY1209 | reverse complement strand
CAGAGACTTTGCGTCCCCAGAGTCGCTGCATGGCTTTTAGGTTCAACGTCTCGAAATAGAGAACGTCAAACCGATCGGTCAGCCAGTGAGCTAGTTTCCAGAACCAGTCCTCTCGCCGATGAACAATGTCTTCGTGGCGACGAACTAGGTTCTTTCGAGCGCGTTCTCGGTTGTTCGAGCCTTTCTGTTTGCGGGACAGTTCTCGGTTCGCCTTCTGAATCTCACGGAGAGATTGCTTAAAAAACAGCGGGGCGTCAATACTGAAGCCTTCAGAGGTCGTGAGAAACATTTTCAGTCCGAAGTCAAA
>NZ_JAYFER010000685.1:0-209 GCF_055795065.1 Lyngbya sp. CCY1209 | reverse complement strand
GAGATGATGTTGTTGCCGTACAACAGGGAGCCGGCGACGGGCTCGCGGATGCCGTCGATGTCCACGGGGGGAGCGGCGACAAAAGCGATGATGTAGCAGATGGTGGCGGTCAGCAACGTCGGGATCATCAGGACACCGAACCAGCCCACATAGAGGCGGTTGTTGGTGGAAGTGACCCAGTTGCAGAACCGATCCCAAACGTTGGCGCT
>NZ_JAYFER010000684.1:0-380 GCF_055795065.1 Lyngbya sp. CCY1209 | reverse complement strand
ACCCCATGAGCAACACCCTTTACGAACAGGATTTCTATAGCTGGGCGCATCAGCAATCCCGCCTGCTGCGCGATCGCAAATTCGAGCAATTGGACTGATCTCATCCGATTCGCATCCCGAGACTCGGCTGGCTTCATTTGGTAATATAATACAATTATTTCCCAATACTCTGCTTAACAGAGGTGAGGCGTTATGGTGCTGACCAGCCAACAACTTGAGGCATTGATGCCCGATGCCACCCAACTCGACAGCGACGAACCTGAAATGGAAAGTTCCCTGCATTATATGCAATTGTTGCTGCTTGTCACCTGTTTGGAGTGGCTGTGGCGCGATCGCGAAGATTTCTTTATCGGTGCCAACCTGACGATCTATTTTAGCCG
>NZ_JAYFER010000683.1:0-18267 GCF_055795065.1 Lyngbya sp. CCY1209 | reverse complement strand
CACATTGACTATGCCTTTAAGAGTTCAGTTTTGGACTGCTTAAGAATCCCCGCGTCTTTAGACCGGGGAGAAGTCAACAACGATTTCGCCGGCGGGGCGACTCCGGCGGACTCTCCCCAAAAAAACGATATTTTCGGCGACGCGGAAACGGGGTTCGTCAACGATACCCCCGTCTTCGATGCCGCCTTGCAGGCGTTTCAGGACTATTTCCCCCTGCGGGATGAATTCTACGGCGAAACCGGCGATCCCCGCACCGCCGGGGAACGGCAACTGTACCGCTACAATACCTTCGGAGATGACGCGGCGGTGTACGTTTTGGACGTGCGATCGTTCCGGGACGCGCCCCTACCGTTTGTGGCGGAGAATGCGGACACCGAGGAGATCCAACAACTGTTGATTGATGCCTTTGAACCGGGGCGGACGATGTTGGGCGAGGCCCAATTGCAGCAGTTGAAAGACGACCTTTTGGCGGCCCAAAATGACGGTGTGACGTGGAAGTTCATCATGTCCACCGTGCCGATGCAGAATTTCGGCATCCCCACCATCGGCGAACGCTGGGAGGGGTTCGCGGCCGAACGCGCCGATTTGCTCAATTTTATCGAAACGAACGATATCGAAAATGTGGTGTTCGTGACGGGGGACTTTCATGGCAATGTCGTCAATAATGTCACCAACCAGGAAGAACCGGGAGAACCGACAACACCGACGGGCGTTTTTGATGTTATGGTTGGGCCGGTGGGAATTCAACTGACGGTTCCGTTTCTTCCTGAACCCTTTAATGAAACATTTGCGGCGCCGTTTGGGCCGGCAACCATCGGATTTACGCCGCAAAGTTTGCTGGAAGAACAGGGGAAATCCCAGGCAGAATACTTGAGTTTAACGGATCGCGTCGCCAAAGATCAATACGTCCGCGAGGTGCTGGACTACCGCACCGAAACCCTGTTCGGCTACGACCCCATCGGGTTGGAAAACTCCCCCATCGATGCGGAGTTATTACAGGGGGAATATCTGGCAGTCCACACCTACGGTTGGACGGAGTTTGAAATCGCGCCGCTGACGGGGGAATTGACGGTGACGACCTACGGCCTCGAACCCTACACCGAGGCGGATTTGCTGGCCGACCCGCTTTCGATTGTTTCCGCCGAACCCGAAATCGTCAGCCAGTTCCAGGTGAGTCCCGCTTGATAGACATTCAAAAACCCGGTTTCCTTCGAGAAGCCCGGTTTCTGATAGTTTGATTTCAACTGGGGCGGAAGGGTTCCAACCTTCAGGCGTGAACTTGCAATTACAGCCCCGCTGCTTTATCATTCGCTGCTACGTTGAAAATGGCGAGATGCACCAACTTCTCAATTTCACCACCAACATGGAAATCCGTGAATTTTGGGAATTAAAGTGACATCTGTTTGCGCCGAGTTAGATTGAGTTTAGGTCTTTCAATATGACTCAATGAAGGGCATGGCTTTGCCGTGCCTTTTTTCTTTCTATCGCGATCGCAAGTCAGCTTTCAGCAATCATCTAATCCCCTTTTTTGCTCAGACACCACTGGTAAGATTTCGTCCGTTTCAAGGTTTCCAACAGTCGCTTTGCCGTCTCCGTTTGCAGGGATTCGGCAATATTGTCGATCCAATGTCGGGCGGCTTCGTACCCGCGATCGATGTATTCTTTCGCCATGACCGCCTGTTCGAGCAAATCCGCATCTTTGGCGATCGCACCCGCTCGATTATTGGGATATTCCACCTGCGACCAAAGCCGAAAAATGTGATCTCCAATTTCTTTTAAAGGTGCCAACTGTTCCCGAGTCGCCCCCTCTTCATCCGCTTTGATATAGCGGGCGGCGAGTTTGTGAATGTCCCCGATCCTCGCCTCTCCAATATCGTGAAAAACGACCATCGTACAGACTTCGTAGGGATTCGGATAGTTTTCTAATTTCGCCAATAAGAAGCCGATTTGCGCGGCTCTGAGGTTGTGTTCCGCCACGCTTTCGGGGTGGGTGACACCGATGACTTTCCAGCCTTCGTGATGGATGCGTCGGAGCTGTCCCCATTCAAAAAATAAGTTGAGAATATCTGAGTCTTGCATTTTCTAGATAGAGGTATGGCGGTTTGCGATCGAATAATCCCCCTAAATCCCCCTTTGAAAGGGAGACTTTGAGAACGATTCTCCCCCCTTCCTCCCCCCTTCTCCCCCCTTCTCCCCCCTTCTCCCCCCTTCTCCCCCCTTTCAAAGGGGGGCTGGGGGGGATGGGGGCTGGGGGGGATGGGGATCGGGGGGATATTCCGACGGCGATCGCGAGGTGGATATCCCCCTCAATCCCCTTTTCACCGTCACTGAACCGCCAAAAACTCGACTCTCGGAATCATCGGATCTTTGACCATTCCGACTCCCCCGAATCCCCACCGTTGCAGGATGCCTTTGAGTTGGGAGCCGGCGATCGATTCGACCGTGAATTGGTCGCGGACTTCTTCGCCGTGTTTGTTCAGATAGCTGAGGGCGTCGAAATGTTCGGAAAACAGGAGCAGATAGCCTTGAGGCTTGTCGGGGTCGGGATGGGCGGCGACATATTGGCCGTCTTGTTTGGAACGCAGCAGATAATAAACTTGGGAAAACATTTTCGGGTGTGGGGGAAGTGAAAAGTGAAAAGTGAAAAGTGAAAAATGGATTTAAAGGGGCGGTGGGATTCGCCTATTTTTATTTCCTTAAAATCTCGATCGTCGCACCTCGTCATCAATTTAAATTTTCGAGTTTGATGCGGGGGTCCACCGTTTTCAAGAGCAAATCCGCCAATAGGTTGCCCAGAATCAACATCACCGCCCCCATCATCAAACTCGCCATCACCAGATACAAATCCTGCTGGCGGACGGCTTCCAGGGTCAACTTTCCCAGTCCCGGCCAGTTGAAAAAGGTTTCGGCGATGAACGCACCCCCCAACAGGCTGGCGAATTCAAACCCCAGCAGGGTGATCAGGGGGTTGATGGCGTTGCGGAGGGCGTGGACGTAGATGACGCGGTTTTCGGGGAGGCCTTTAGCCCGGGCGGTTTGGATGTAGTCCTGGCGGAGGACGTCAAGGAGTTGGCCCCGCATCAGCCGTTGCAGGCCCGCGAAACTGGTGATGCTGAGGGCGAGGGTGGGGAGGATCATGTGCCATGCGATGTCCGCGACTTTGCCGAGGGGGGACAGGTCGGGATAGTCGATGCTGGTCATGCCGCCGACGGGGAAGAGGGGGGAGGTTTTTTGGGCGAGGAAGAGGAGCAGCAGGGCGGTGATGAAGCTGGGGAACCCCTGGCCGGTGTAGCTGACGACTTGCAGGCCGCGGTCGAGGGGGCGATTTTGGTTGACGGCGGCGGCGATGCCGAGGGGGAGGGCGATCGCCCAAGTTAGAATCAGGGAAGAAATCGCCAGCAGCAGGGTGGCCGGGACCCGCTCGATCAGCAATGCACTCACCGATCGCTGATTTTCAAAACTGTAGCCGAAGTTGCCCCGGGTGACAATTTGGGTGAGCCAGTTCCAATACTGCCGGACGGGCGACTTGTCCAGGCCGAATTGCTCTCGGAATTGGGCGATCGTCTCCGGGGAAATTTGGGTATTTCCGGCGTATTTGTCCAGGTAATTGCCGGGGGCGAGTTGGACGATCGCGAAACAGAGGATGGAAGCCAAAAACAGCGTCACGATCGCCTGTAACAGTCGTTTGCCGATGTAGGCCAGGGTATCTTTGTCGAAGATCATAGTCGCTTTCAATGCGGATGGAGGTTCAGTCGTAATCGATCAGGGTGACGATCGGGACATCGGGCAATTTCTGACGTCCCCCCAATCCGTTTAACTCGATGATAAAAGCAAAGCCGATCAGATCGCAGCCGACATCCCGGACCAGTTGGGCGGTGGCGACGGCGGTACCCCCGGTGGCGATCAGGTCATCGACGATCAGCACCCGACTCCCCGGCGGCATGGCGTCCTCGTGCATTTCCAGGCGATCGGTGCCGTACTCCAATTCATACTCCACCGCCCGAATTTTGGCCGGCAACTTGCCCGGTTTCCGCACGGGGATAAATCCCGCACCCAACTGGTAAGCCAGGGGGACGCCGAATAAAAAGCCCCGGGACTCCATGCCGACAATATAATCGGGGGACAGGGAGGCGCATTTGTCCCGCAACAGGTCAACGGTGGAGCGCAACCCCTCGCGATCGCGCAGCAGGGTGGTAATATCCCGGAAGACGATGCCGGGTTTGGGAAAATCGGGGATATCGCGGATGAAAGACTTGAGATCCATGCTCGTTTGGGTTCGGTGTCAACGTCAGAATATCTGCCCTCGGGAAGGGGGGTCAGGCAACCCCAACCCGCGAAGCGAGTGCCTCAAAAATCGTACACTAATAGATTGCACCGATTGCGGACTTTCGCGATCGCCGCCGGGACTCCGGGATGCGGTTCGGATCGAAAGGACGGACGGTCGTAGAATCGAAAATCGCCCTCGACGGGGAACCTACAATTGGAAATGTGAGATCGAAAACGTGGCGCCGTCGCGGCGATCGGATGTTGAAATGTAGTGTGTTGGAATCGATGTTGTCGTGAGTGTAATGCAAGTAGACCCGTCCCAAAGCCCACCCAATCCCGTCATTTTGGACAGTTTGCCGGATGTGCCCATCTCCGAGAAAAAGGGGTGTCCCCGCCGCGCCAAAGTGCAGATCGACCTGATGTTGCTGGCGATCGAAGCCCTCGCCCTGGGGAGTTCGGAGCGGATGCTGATGAAGGTGTCCGAGTTGGAATTGCAGGGAATCATCAAAAACCGCGTCACGTTGTGGCGGCTCCGGAGCAGCAATCCCCTGCGACGCTACAGCCAGCGGGAACCCCTCACCCTCCGAGAAGCCAAAGCCCTCGTCGTCCTCATCTCCATCATGAGCCGGGAGCTGACGGTCCGCATCCGCCAGTTGCTCATCGACTACGAGCAAATGAAACGCAAGCAAATTCCCATCGAAGGGCATCTGCAACTCGACGGCTACCTGGAACGGTTCCGCGTCCACTTCCGCAGCCGCATGAACCCCCGCCGGGCCGGGGTGATCGCCTACAGTTCCCCGGAAAAACTCGACGATTTGGCGATAAGTTTGTTGGGAAAATTGTTATTCTGTACGGGCACGGCCGGGATGCAACGATTTTGGATCAGTCTGTTTGATGGAGAGATAGGATGACGATCACACGTCAGTACAGCTTGCCCAACTGCAAGCTGATTTTGCAGGGGTTAAGCGCGGAAACGGACAATCCAGGCGATCGCCGGCCCCCCCTGTCGATGTTGATGAATGCCGAATGTCACTTCGTCGGCTACCCCGATCCCATCGTGGGGGGGCGGGAATTTTTCGAGTGTTTGGTCCGGCGGGTGAGCCAGTACGCCCAGGAATTTCTCAGCGGGGTGTCCGCCCCCGAACCGGACGATGCCGGGGCTTCCCCGGTGGACCTGCGCCGGGTGGAACCGGACCGGCACCGCCTCACCGTCCGCCCGTCCGGGACGGGAGACAAGGGGGGAGGGGCGGAGCCTTCCAATCCGATTCAACTCGACCTGACGACGGTCCAGCTTTTCGACCTGGTGGAGGCGGTGGACCAGTTTTTTGCCGATTCCCGCACCCTCCCGGAGCTGTCTCTCAACTTGAAACCGGTTCCCCGGCGCCACGTCAAACCGGAGAAACCGGTGGCCGAGCGGATCGCCCCGGTGGCGGTGGGGGTGTCCGGACTGGCGATCGCGGCTTTGGCACTGTTCGCCCTGCCAGTCCCCGAACTCCGGCGGCCCCTGGAACCCAATCCCGGAGAATCGGCGGAAACGCAGACGGGGGCGGAACCGACATCGGGGACCGCCGCGCCCCCCACGGCTGAACCGCCCCCGGAACCGGCCGCGGGTTTGGAATCGGATCTGACCCCGGCTCCCGCCATCGAAGATCCCGAAGCGATCGCCGAGTTGCGGCAGCAGTTGTTCGAGGATATCAACCAGGCTTGGCGGGGTCCGGTGACGTTCGATCGCTCTCTCATTTATCGGGTTGGCGTCGGGGGCGACGGGAAAATTTTGGCCGTCGAGGGGATCAACGACATTACCCCGGAGGAAGAAGCCCAAATTCCCCTGCCCGAATTACAGTATCGGGGCGTGGGAACGGAATCCGCCGGGGAACCCCGGGCGGATTTCGAGGTGGTTTTCGACCCCAACGAAGGGGGCCTCGTCGAGGTGAACCCCTGGTCGGAGTCGCCGGAGGCGGTGGTTGACCTGGAAACCGACGCGGCTTCTCCCCTGCAGGTGGCAAGCTGGCGGGAACAGTTGCAGGCCCGACTCGAAGACATTTGGACGCCGGAGGTGTATTCTCAATTTGAGGAAGAGCTGACCTACCGCGTGGACGTGGATGGAGAGGGGACGGCGATCGCGGTCGAACCCCAAACCCCCATTTCCGAAACCGCGATCGCTCAAACGTCCCTCTCCGAGTTGCGACCCGCCCCGGATGGGATGTCGGACGACCCATCCCCGGCTCAAACCTTTGAAGTGATTCTGACCCCGGCGGGTGAAATTCAGGTGAATCCATTGCCCACCGAAGCCCCAGGCGAGTGAGGAAACATCCATGACCAAAGCTTCCAAATCGACCCGGCCAGCCCCCAAAAAAGCGAAATTGGGGGTTCTGGTGGGAATGCTCACCGTCATTTTTCGCCTGCTGCTGTTGGGGGTGGGGAGCGGCGCGGCCTGGTTCGCGGGGATGGCGATCGCCGAGATCTACGATTCTAACCCCAGTTCCGAACCCCCCCTGACGGAACGGTTGCTGCGACAGTGGCGGGGGGACTCGGGGACGGCCCCGCCGCCCGTCGTCCCCGCACCCCCGCCGACGCCGGAGGTGTCCGCGCCCGAGCCGCAGTCCCTCACCCCGGAACGGCAACGGACCCTCCGCCTACAACTGCAGCAGCTTCAGGAGGAACTCAACACCCTGATCGGCCGGACGGCGGCTTTGGAAATTCAAATTGGCAACAGCCGTCCGGGGGAACCCCTGGAACGGCGGCTGCAAATTATCGAGCAGCAGTTGGCGACGCCCGCCCCGCCCCCCCCGGATGCCGCCGCCACTCCGGCTGAGACTCCGGAACCGTCCGCGACGCGATCGCCTGACGGTCTGGTGGTGACGTTGCCCAGCGACATTCTCTTCAGCCCGGGCAGCGGCGTCCTCCGCCCGGGGGCGAACGTGATCCTGGATAATTTGATCCCGGACATCCAAAGTTACGAGGGGGCCACCATCCGGGTGGGCGGCTACACGGATGACACCGGCAACCGCCAGCAAAATCTCGACCTGTCGTTGCAGCAGGCGGAGGCGGTGGTGAATTACCTCTCCGATGCGGTGGAGTCCGACCGCTATCATTGGGTGGCGGTCGGTTACGGGACGACCCGCCCGACGGCGGAAAATACGTCGGACAACAACCGACAGCTTAACCGCCGCGTGGAAGTCGCCATCAGTCTTTGAAGGGGCAACAGGTGACAGGTGACAGGTGACAGGTGACAGGCAATAGGCAAACAGAAACTTCTCCAATTCCGACTCCCTAATACCGACTCCCAACTCCCTCAAAAAACCATGAAACTCGTTTTTTTTGGAACGCCCCAATTTGCCGTTCCCAGCTTGGAAAAATTGTTGGCACACCCCGAAATGGAGGTGGTCGCCGTCGTCACCCAACCGGACAAACGGCGGGGACGGGGCGGCAAGACGAGCCCTTCTCCAGTGAAGGCGATCGCGATCAATGCCGGTTTGCCCGTCTGGCAACCCCGCCGCGTCAAAAAAGATGCCGACACCCTGGACCAATTGCGATCGGCGGGGGCGGATGCGTTCGTGGTGGTGGCCTACGGACAGATCCTGTCGCCGGAAATTTTGGAAATGCCCCGGTTGGGGTGCGTGAACGCCCACGGCTCCCTCCTGCCCCGGTATCGGGGGGCCGCGCCGATTCAGTGGTGTCTGTACCACGGGGAAACCGAAACCGGCATCACCACCATGTTGATGGACGCGGGGATGGACACCGGGCCGATGTTGTTGAAAAACTATACCCCGATCGGGCTGTTGGAAAATGCCTCGGATTTGGCCGGACGGCTGGCGTGTAGGGCGGGGGACCTGCTGCAGGAGACCCTGCCGAGGTTGGCGGACTCAACGGTGGAGCCGACCCCCCAGGACGATGGGGAAGCCACCTACGCTCCCTTGCTCGGGGGGGATGACTATCAACTGGACTGGTCTAAACCCGCGATCGCCCTCCACAACCAAATTCGCGGGTTTTACCCCAACTGCGTCACCACATTTCGGGGCGAACCGATGAAAGTCGGCGCCACAGTCCCCCTCGGTTCCGAGTCCGAATCCCAACTGCCGCCGGAATTCGCCCCGTTATTGTCTCTGGCCCCGAAATCGGGGCAAGTCGGGGAAATTGTCGCGATCGCCAAGCGTTTCGGGCCGGTCGTCCAAACCGGGGACGGATATTTGTTACTTTCGCAAGTCAAGTTGCCGGGGAAACGGGCCCAGTCGGGATGGGATTTTGTGAATGGAACCCGTGTAGCACCGGGCGAACAAATCGGATAAAATCGGATGGAGTATTGGAGCCATCCGTTCGGGTGCAAATTTCACGGAGCCGAATGGGTTGAGACCCGCCCGGACTATCGGGTTTATTGTCGAAACAGCATGAAACTTGCCGTCGCCATCGGTCTCCCAGGAAGCAAGTGACCCCCTGAAAACGGTTAGCTGCCAGTCAACTTCTAGTGCTTACTCCCCTTTTCAATTTTTTTCGCCCTAGACTAGGATAGAGCAGAAATTCGATCAAACCACCCAGCAACATTGTATTAAGATGGTCAGCCAAACCCCAGAGGTCAATTTTCCCGTCCACATTCAGGACGACACCGCTCGGGTCACGATTCCCCATCGCCTGAGCGTCCTCGAAGCCGTCGCCTTCAAGTCCACTTGTCACGACCTGGTTTTGGGTGATGAGATTCCCAAAACCGTCGTCCTCGACTTCAGCGAAACAACATTTATCGACAGTAGCGGGGTGGGGGCGCTGGTGAGCAACCTCAAAGCCGCGAAGGAAAAACAAGTCGAACTGCGTCTGAAAAATGTCGGCCCCCAGGTCATGGCTGTTTTCTCCCTCACGTCCCTCGACCAAGTGTTGACCTTCGAGCATGATGCCCCCGTCACCCCGCAACCCGTCGGGGGTACGAACAATAGCGAACTGCTGCCGGTGACGCACCCGTCAATCCGATCTTGGATCAAACGGTTCCTCGATATTGTCGGCGCGATCGTCGGTTTGGCAATCACGGGGGTATTATCCATTCCCATTATGATCGCCATCCGCCTCGATAGTCCCGGCCCGATCTTTTTCGGTCAAATCCGCTGCGGCTGGATGGGAAAACGGTTCCGAATGTGGAAGTTTCGCTCGATGGTCGTCAATGCCGAAGCCCTCAAAAGTACCATTCCCAACCAAGCCAAGGGTCAGATTTTTAAAAATGACAATGACCCCCGCATTACCAAAGTCGGCCGGTTTCTGCGACGAACCAGTTTGGACGAACTGCCCCAATTTTGGAACGTTTTAAAAGGAGAAATGAGCCTGGTGGGAACCCGCCCCCCCACCCCCGACGAGGTGGAACGCTACGAAGTTCCGCAGTGGCAGCGTCTCGATGTCAAACCGGGAATGACAGGAGAGTGGCAAGTCGGCGGGCGATCGCAGGTCAAGGATTTTGAAGATATCATCCGGCTCGACCTGAAGTATCAAGAAAACTGGAGTTTGATGTACGATATCAAGCTCATCTGGCGGACGATCGCGGTTCTGTTCAACAAAAATAGCGGCGCAATGTAGAATTAATGGAAGATGAAAAGCTCTTGGCGCGATCGCATCTTCAAGTTCAGACCGATCTACAGTCATTGGAGGAGATTTTAGCGTGGTTTGAAAAAATCACGGCTCCTTTTTTGGCTTCGGATCTGATGTACAGGTGTCAGATTGCTCTCACGGAAGGATTTACAAATGTCGTTCGTCACGCCCATCGGGGATTGTCCGAGACAACTCCCATCGATATCGAAGTGACGATTTTCTCAAACTGCATCGAAATGCAGATTTGGGATGCCGGAAAACCGTTCGATCTCGAAAAAACGTTGCATCTGATTCGCGAACAAAATCTCGAACCCTTGGAACAAGAAGGGGGAAGGGGATTGATGTTCATGTCCAAACTCACCGACGAATTGACCTATCGTCGGGTCGGCAATTCCCGCAATTGTCTGACCCTGCGGAAACGGTTTTCCTAGTTTGAAAAGATCCGACTGGAGCATCTACCATTTTACCCCTTATCTCACCCAATTTTTGATCGCATTCTCTCCCTTCCATCCCCTTGACTGTGATTTTTTTATGACCCCTTCGCAACCCCCCTGGGACGTTTTAAGTCGCTTCGTGGAGATCCGCTCTCCCTGGCTGACGCTGATCGGCGAAAAATTACGAGATAACCGCAGCCAAATTTTGGAATATTGGCGGGTTGAAAAGGCGAATTCTGCCGTCATCTTAACGATACGGCCGGATCAATTCGTGCTCCCCTTACCGACGTACCGTCCCGGTTTGGGGGAGGCGACCCTGGACTTTCCGGGGGGGCGGATTCCGGCGGACCGGGAGGCGATCGATGTCGTCCCCCAGATTTTACAGCGGGAATTGGGGGTGGCGGAAAGTGAGATTTTGAAAATCGAATCTTTAAATGATAAAGGTTGGGCAGTTAATAGTTCTTTTTCCAACCAAAAACTTTACGGTTTTGTGGCACAATTGCAGCCCAATTTTGCGGGCGATCGCGATAAAATTGGGGCGACTTACCCGATCACATCCGAGGGAATTGCGGAACTTTTGCGGGATTTGACCTGTCTCCAGTGTCGGGCGGTTTTGCTGGAGTGGATGCGATCGCGGCCCTGATTGATGGCAATTTCAAGGAGTCTTGGGGCGATCGTTTAAATCCTCGAGTTGCGATCGCCATCGGAAAGTGATTTATACCAGTCGCCAGGGTCATTATATCAGATCCGGTGAAATACCTGGATTTGAGATCACCCGATCGTTGGGATGTACGGTCGAAATCAGAATCAATTATTTGAAGAATATATGCTTTTAATTGATGTCAACTTCGAGACAGTCGCTGCACTGACTGCCCCCCCAAAAGCCGGTGGGTTTCCCGCAGGAATTGGGGGATTTTGTCGGCGTGGGGGCTGTTTTGCAAACAGGTTTTTAAATCCACTTGATCGACGGTTTCGGCATTTTGTCCGGGGAACCAGTGACCGCCATTTCCGAGCAGGTTGTAGCGCATTTTTCCGTATTCTACCATATCGTAGGCGATCGCCAGGTTTCGCAGCCACAAAATACTCGGAATGTTGATGTTATTCGGGGTTTCTTCCGGTTGGGGTAAACCCTGATGCCAGGTTTTCAACCAATTTTCGCCCAGGGTTTCGATCGCCGTATTTTCTAGGCGTTCTAAGATCGGTGGCAACAGTTCGTCCCAGCGATCGAGAAGGGGGATGGTTTTCAAATGTTCGTCAAAATCCGAGGGTTTTGATGCCCCTAAACTGAGGGTATGAACTTCCGGATGGGACAGACAAAATAAGTCGTTAAACACCATCGGACTGAGGGGAGAACACAACTCCACCAACTTTTTGGGGGGGTCGTACAATTTGCCGCCTTTGTCGGAGGGACTGATAATAAATACGCCCATATCGTGGCGGGTGGCGGCTTCGATCGCAGGCCAGTTCAGTTGGTTGATATAATACCAGTGCAAGTTCACATAGTCGAATTGATCGGTTTCGATCGCATCGACAATTACATCCGTCGGGCCGTGGGTGGAAAAGCCGATAAACCGCACTTTTCCTTCCCGCTGCAACTCCCGGGCGACTTCCAAGCAACCGGGCGATCGCGTGCAGTAATCCAAAAGTTCCGGCGTATTGATGCCGTGCAAGCCCAATAAATCGACGTAATCCAACTGTAAATAATTGAGGGATTTCTCGAAGTCGCGACGGAACTCCACCGGGTCAGGTTTGGGGGAAACTTTGGTTTGAATAATCAACCGTTCCCTCGGCAATTTCGGCAAAATCCAGCCCAACTGCATCTCGGACGTTCCGTATCCCCTCGCCGTTTCGATATGGTTAATTCCAACTTCGAGGGAACGGCGGATCGTCGCTTCGAGCTTCCGCTGACTTTCGACCGGTACGCGATCGGCGGATGTGTCTTGCCACTGGTATTGATATCGCATTCCCCCGCAGGAAAAGACGGGCATGGGCAGTTCGGTGCGTCCGAAACGTCTGTAGTGCATCATGGGAATTTTAGAGTATCAACGATTGGGGAGACTATGGGTAGTATAACGATTTTTTTGGGATGCGGGCAATCCCCCGGGCTTCCCTTGAGAAGGGGAATGCGATCCCCCCCGGCCCCCCTTGAGAAGGGGGGAGGAATAGGAAGTTATGAAATTTCGCGGATGACGGGTTTGCCGTCTTCAATTTCGCCGACCAAAATTAGATCCGCGACTCCCACAAATAACCCATTTTCTAATACCCCCGGAATGTTGTTGATGGTTTTTTCCAACTCCGCCGGGTTGTCGATCGCGTCGAATTTGACATCGATGACCATGTTGCCCTGGTCGGTGATCACGGGTCCGGCTTTTTTGACCCCCATCCGCAGGGTGGGTTGGCCGCCGAGTTTTTCGATCGCCCGCATCACGGGAGTCATGGCCATCGGCAGGACTTCCACGGGTAGCAAAAATGTGGAACCGAGGCGATCGACCAATTTGGACCCGTCCACGACCACGATAAACTGGTCGGCGAGGGAATCGACGATTTTTTCGCGGGTGTGGGCCGCCCCGCCGCCCTTGATCAAGTTTTTATTCGGATCGACCTCATCGGCTCCGTCGATGGCAACATCCATGTGGTCGATTTCATCTAAACTGGTGAGGGGGACGCCGTATTCTTTGGCGAGGACGGAGGCCTGAAACGAGGTGGGGACGCCCTTGATGTCCTTGAGGTCGCCACTTTTGAGGCGTTCGCCCAAGAATTGAATCGCGTAGGCGGTGGTTGACCCCGTTCCCAAACCGACGATGGAACCGGACTGAACGCGGTCCGCCGCCGCCTTCCCGACCTGCTGCTTCATCAACTTTACGGGGTCTTGTTCTGAACTCATGTTTGATACTCCTAACGGCCGTTTTGAATCACTCGTAATGCGAACGATCAATTTTTACTTTATCGCGGTTCGGAGCGGATGAAACATCCGATTTTGAAAAACCGCCAAACGGCCGGGGAGATTTGTTGATGCGATCGCGATATTGTATTATACCACAGGAAGGCGATGGGAATCGCAGACGCTAATCGTTTTTGAGTGGATTGGGGCAATTGGTGAATTCAGAACAAATAGGGGATTATTTAGATCGGGGATTGCAATCTTATCTTCGGGGAGATTATCGGGCTGCTATCCGGAATTACCGTCGCGTTTTGGAACTGAATCCGAACGATGCGGAAATGTATTGCAAACTCGCGGAAGCGTCTATCTATAACGGGGATGTGGAAGTGGCGATTTCGGCGTTGGAAGATGGGTTGCGACTGCGGCCGGATTTCGCCTCGGCTTATTTGCGGGTGGGAAATGCCTTCCAGCAGTGCGACCTGACAGAATTGGCGATTTGGGCCTACACCCAGGCCTTGGATTTGCGGCCGAACGATGCGATCGCCCGGACGAATTTGGGCAGCGTTTACTATCAGTGTCTGCGGTTTGAAGAGGCGATTCAATGTTATCAAAAATCCCTGGAACTTCAACCGGATTGGGCGGTGGTGTATTGGATGTTGGGAAATGCCCTGTTCCAAACGGGTAAACTTCCCGAAGCGATCGCCCGCTACCAGGAGGCGATTCGACGGCAACCGAACCGACCGCAATTTTATCTGAAATTGGCGGAGGCATTGTCGAAGGTTCACCGGAAAGAAGAGGCGATCGCCAATTATCAAACCGCCCTGAATCTCGACCCCGAAGATCGCGAAACCGTTCTCGAAAAAATCCGGGAGTTTCCACCCCAATTCGAGGGCAATATTTCGGAGTCCCTCAGCTTCGTGGAAGAGTCGGACGAACGGTTTGAAGAAGGGGGCGTTGACTTATCCGAACAAGTCTTTGAGGGGGAACTGCGATCGCACCCAGAAACGGCAGAATCGGAAACGTTAGTCCCCTCCCACGCCGAACAGTTTTTCGTGGAACGTCCCGGGGCGGTTTCCCCCCCGAAACCGGAACTTTCTCCGGCGGAAATATTACAAAAACAGGCGGAATTGTATTTATCTCGGGGCAACTGGGAAGCCGCGATCGCGGCTTGCCGGGAAGCCCTGAAATTGCAGCCGGACTTGCTGTTGGCGTTCGTGACGCTGGGCAACGCCCTCCACTTTCAGGGCAAGGTTGACGCGGCGATCCGGGCCTATTCCCAAGCCTTAGAAATTGACCCCAATTTTGCCGAAGTTTACGCCAACCTCGCCACCATGTATTTACGCCTGGGGCGGACGGAAGAGGCGATCGCCAGCTATCAAAAATCCCTGGAAATCAAACCCAACCTCGCCGCCGTTCACTGGAATTTGGGGCGGGTTTATCAACAGTTGGGGCGGGCGGAAGAGGCGATCGCGGCTTGGAATGAAGCTTTAAAATTAAAACCGGATTTGGTGGAGGCAGAATTTAACTTTGAATTCGGCAACAGTCTCGCCCGCCGGGGACAGTTGCAGGAGGCGATCGCGAGTTACCGGCGGGCGATCGCGGGGAAACCGAATTGGGCGGAACCCTACGGAAATATCGGCTGTCTGCTGTCGCAGCAAAACCGATTTCAAGAGGCATTGGAACAGTTCCAAACGGCGATTCAACTCAACCCGGAATTGCCGGAATTGTACCTCCACACCGCCCGGACTCTGACGAAATTGGGGCGCCACCGGGACGCGATCGCGGCTTATCAAAACCTGGTTCGCCTCAAACCGGACTACGCCGACGGCTATGCCAACATGGCGAATATGTACGCCACCATCGGGGAAATTACACCGGCGATCGCTCACTATAAAAAAGCGTTAGAATTGCAGCCGGAATGGGCGGAGGTTTACTGCCGCCTCGCCCACATCCAAAAACAGGACAGCCCCCACGAGGCGGTGGCGAATTTAGAGAAAGCGATCGAACTCAAACCCGACTTCGGCGAAGCCCACCAGCAACTCTGCGATCTCCTCAGCCATTCCACCAATTTGGCAAAAGCCAGAACCGCCGCCGATCGCTACTGGGAAACCTGTTCCGATACCATCCCCATTTTTTGTGCAATCGCCTATATTTTTGCCTACACCCAGTCCGGTGCCTGCGAAGAAGCCCTGGAAAAATTGCGGGAATTGGAACGCATCTGCCGCGATCGTATCGACACCTTAAGCGACATCGAAATTCGCCTCATTTACGAGATTTTATTATTCACCGTCCCCCACCTGCGAGACGATTTGGAAGGCAACGCCCAATTGTACCGCCTCATCTGCCAATACTACTACAAAAAACCCCTCGCCGAACCGCCAAAACTTTACGCCGAACCGCGATCGCCACTGAGAATCGGCTTCCTTTCCAAACACTTCCGCCGCCACTCCGTCGGCTGGTGTAGCATGGCGGTTATCCGGGAATTGACGACCATCACGCCCCACGTTAATTTATATATTAGCGGCCGACTTCACGCCGACGAAGTGACCGAACGCTTTCAACAAATTGCGGAAAAATGTTATTGGCCGAAACACTATCCCAACGGCTTCGCTTCGGCGGAAGAATTGAACCGGGAAATCCGCCGCGATCGCGTCGATGTTTTGGTGGATTTGGACTCCATTACCATCCCCGTCAACGTCCAAGTTCTGCACAAATCCCCCGCCCCCGTCTGCGTCACCTGGCTGGGATTCGACGCCCCCTATTTATCTCCAAATCACTATTTTATCTGCGATGAAAATAGCCACCCGCCGGCCATCGAACGGCATTATTTGGAACGGTTAATTCGCCTGCCCGAAACCTCGGTCGCGATCGACGGACTCCCCACCCGGCCGGTGGACTGCCGCAACGTCAGGCAGCAGTTAAATATCTCCCCAAATGCGATCGTTTTTCTGTGTGTCGCCCCGGGGCGAAAAACGAATTGGGAGATGATCCGGGCCCAGGTGAAAATTTTGCGATCGGTGCCCGAGAGTCTTTTAATTCGCAAGGGGCAGGGCGACCCGCAATTACTTCGCAAAATGTACAATGATGCCTGCGAAGCGGAAGGGGTGGATATCAACCGATTAATTTTTATCGGTCTGACGAAAACGGAGGAGGAACACCGGGCGATTTATAAGGTGGCGGACGTGATGTTGGATTCTTATCCCTACAACGGCGGGACCCACAATTTGGAGGCGTTGTGGTCGGAATTGCCCGTGGTGACGCGATCGGGGCGGCAGTATTTGTCCCGCATGGGTTATGCTTTTTTAAAGGCCGTCAATCTGGATGTGGGCTGGGCTTGGAGTTGGGAAGAATACGCCCAATTGGGCATTGAATTCGGCCGCAATGCGGCGTTGAGACGGCAAATTCGCGATCGCCTGGCGATCGCCAAACAACCCGATACCCTGGCGCCACTGTGGAATCCGAAGCAGTTGGCGAACCGGATGTATCGGGTATTTGAAGAATTGCGATATCGGAATTGACCCTGAAAATTATCAATATCGTGGCGGAGATGTGTCGGTTTTTGATGTCAGTTAATCGGGAATAAAAGCCCGTTTCGTCTCACCGGTCTGGATCGGAAATTAGGGCTTTAAACTCCGGATATTCCCAGATATTCTCACTTTCTGCAGCCATTCTTCTTTGTACGTCGATGGGACGATTCATCACGCAACCTCGGTTATCCGGGCTGACGAGACATCCATTCGCGTCCTCCGGATGGTAGGCCAGTTGCAGCAAAGTGCCGGCCGCAAAGCTGCCCCCGATCGTACTGACAGCAAACAAAACAATTTTTCCGTACATATCGTTACCGTTGATAATCATTTTCTTCACTCATTCATTAAAGCAAGACTCGGAATTTTTAGGAATGTTGGAAATGCTGAAAGTTTGAGGTGGAAAAAATACCGTTAAACGGAGAGTAGTTCATCCGTATAAATACGGATGTAAGCGATGCAATCTGTTTTTATTATCGTTAATTTTACGGATGATGATTATAAAGTTTTGGTTAAATTTTGCCATTTATTGTAAATATATTGTGAATTTATGAATTCATGAATTGTGGCTTTAAATGTATCTAAAATGCCAATTTAACCCTTTTAAAGTGGTTTTAAGGGTGCGGATAATTGCCATTTTGAGCGGGCAGTTAAGCCCGAGTTATTCATCTCCAGAGGACACAACCGCGATCGCACTGAGTTCTACGCGATCGCACGGTCATTGCCCCCGTCGATGGCCCGAGTTGACGGTTCGGATCTCCGGCGGGTCAGACCGCGATCGCGCGGCCAAATTTCTCCGGTTCGATGGGCCATTCCCAAATGATAGATGGGCCATTTTGAAGTGAGTATCACCCGATCTATTTGTCCGATACTTAATCTGATCGGTCGGATTCTGCCATCCGAGCGTTTAACTCTTGATAATTCCATTCTTCTTCGACATTCAAAGCGGCCCGTCTTTGTACGTCGATGGGGCGATTCATGAAGCATCCCCGGTTATCCGGACTGACGAGGCATCCATCGACATCATTCTGAGCGTATACCATTTGTAAGCCTGTCGCAACCGTAAACACTCCCAAAAACAAACCGGCGACAGATACAGTAACCTTCTCGTACATATTTATCATCCGTTAAATCACTTAAGTATTGATCCGAAACACGATCTCATCTTAATCAAGTTTTGAGAGAGTTTAGATGAAATTTTGATGAATTTTTCGGGTCTTATGTAAAGGGGATGTAAAATCAAAATGTATAACTAATGTTATAGAATTGACTAAAAATGGCGCAAAAATAGGCTTTTTGGTGGTTTTATGGGTGCGGAAAATTGCGATCGCCCCCCCGTTTTTTGGACAAAAGTTGATGGCCTCACCATCTCCGTACACAACCGCGATCGCACGGAGACGGCCGGCAGATCCCTTTGGCAATGAAATCTCAAATCTAAAATCAGGGCGTCGTGCCTTGCGCCCCTACAATTCCCGACCCCCGATTCCCCGCGATCAAACGCGCTATTATTAGCGATAGTGGTGCGATTCGTTCAGGAACGAAATAGGGCTGAAATGCCCGAAATAACTTCCTGGTAAGGCTTTCATCCCTCTGGATG
>NZ_JAYFER010000682.1:0-204 GCF_055795065.1 Lyngbya sp. CCY1209 | reverse complement strand
GGAATTGAGCGAAATGATACTGCAACCCGCCGCCGATCACTTGCAGAAAAAACGACTGTTAATTTCCGCCGATGGTATCCTGCAAAATATCCCCTTTTCCGCCCTGACGATTTCTCCGGGGGA
This sequence comes from Lyngbya sp. CCY1209, assembly GCF_055795065.1. Taxonomy (NCBI): domain Bacteria; kingdom Bacillati; phylum Cyanobacteriota; class Cyanophyceae; order Oscillatoriales; family Microcoleaceae; genus Lyngbya; species Lyngbya sp. CCY1209. The sequence goes on along the minus strand of NZ_JAYFER010000682.1, from coordinate 81 downwards.
GGAGTACGAACCGCTGATCGAACAGTATGAAATCGTGCGATCGCCCTCCGCTTCTGCGATCGCCCAAATTCGCCAAGATAC
>NZ_JAYFER010000681.1:0-23615 GCF_055795065.1 Lyngbya sp. CCY1209 | reverse complement strand
TCTCCCCCCTTACCAAGGGGGGCTGGGGGGGATTCTTCGCTTTTCCCGAGGATTGAAGATCCCCCATTATCCCCCTTAATAAGGGGGACTTCGAGACCAATTCTCCCCCCTTACCAAGGGGGGCTGGGGGGGATTCTTCACTTTTTCCGAGGATTGAAGATCCCCCATTATCCCCCTTAATAAGGGGGACTTTGAGGGAGAGCAATTCTCCTTTCTTATTAATGGACGGGAGGGGGCTTAATCCCCATTCCCTATTCCCGACTCCCTATTCCCTCAAAATGACAGTTGCCAGACTTTGATATTGTCGTCAAAGCTGCCGCTGACCAGGGTTTTTCCTCGGGGATTGAACGCCACGTTCACCCAGGATTGGTGGCCCTTGAGGGTTCCCATCAGTCCGCCGGTGCCGGTTTGCCAGAGTTTCACCGTGCCGGCGAAGTCGCCGCTGGCGAGGGTCTGGCCGTCGGGGCTGAAGGAGAGGGACTGGATTTTGTCGCCGTGGCCGGCGAGGGTTTGCAGGGGGAGGCTGCTGAAATATTCCGATTCCAGGCGGTCGAGATCCCAGAGGCGGACGGTGTGATCCCAGCTTCCGGTGGCGAGGGTCTGGCCGTCGGGGGCGATCGCGACGGACCAAATTGCGGACGTGTGGCCGCTGAAGCTGCGGATCAGTTGTCCGGTGTGGGGGTTCCACAATTCAACCATGCCGTTGCTGCCGCCGCCGACCAGGGTTTGTCCGTCGGGACTGAACGCGATCGCCTGGATGCGATCGCCGTATCCCCGCAGGGTCTGCCGCTCGATCCCCGTGTAGGCGTCCCAGAGGCGGATCGCCCCGTCCTGTCCGGTGCTGGCGATGGTGCGGCCGTCGGGACTGAAGGCCAGGGCGTGCACCCATCCCCGGTGTCCCGGCAGTACCATTTTCAGGCGTCCGCTCCACAGGTCCCAGATGCGGATGGTCTGGTCGCCACCGGCGCTGGCCAGCAACCGTCCCCCGGGGGCGATCGCGATCGCCCCCACGGGTTTGTGGTGTCCGGCGAGGGTGTTGAGCCGGTGTCCCGTCTTCAAGTCCACCAGATCGATGCTGCCGTCGGTGTTCCCGCTCGCCACGATCTGTCCGTCGGGACTCACCGCGATCGACCAAACCGGCCCCTCATTTTCCACCAACGTCCGCACCGCAGAGAATTTTTTCTGGTAAAGCGTCGGGTTGGAGTCCAACTTGGGGATCGTCGGCCCGATGTCCGGCATCCGCTTCACCGGGTTCGGATGGCGGGAGGTTTCCGGGACGGGAGCGGGGAGCCGGGAGGCGAGGATCAGGGATAAGATCGTCAGGGCGATGCCACCCCAGGCCGTCATCATCCACTGCTGTTTGGGCGTCTGGACGACGGGCACCACCCCCGACCCCCGCCGCAACACTTCGATCGCCTCCGCCGCCGACTGATACCGCCCGGCCGGATTACGCTGCACCAGGGTATCCAAAATCCGCCCCAGACGGCGGCTGACGGGCCGTTTGAGGTAGTCCCGCCACACCCAGGTGTTGGATTTGACGTCGAACAGGTCGAAGGGGGAAACCTGGGTCAGCAGGTGCAGGCAAGTGACCCCCAAACTGTAGAGATCGCTGCGGGGGTCGAGGTGTCCTCGGGTGCGCTCCGGCGCCGCGTATTCCGCCGCTCCGCCGATGCAGTGATCCGCGTCCCGCTCCCATTCCGTCCGGGGGACTGCCGAGCCGAAATCCACCAGAGCCAGCCGAGATCCCCCGGTGGCTACTTGGGGCGATCGCACGATATTTTCGGGTTTGATATCCCCGTGAACCATGCCGTTTTCGTGGACGACCTGGAGCACCGGCAGCACTGCACCGAGGAGGTTCCAAATCTGGATCTCCCGAAACACCCCGTCGCTGTTCAACTCCTCCGCCAGGTTTCGCCCGCGAACGTACTCGTGGACGAAATAGCGATCGCCGTCGAGCTCGAAACTGGCAAAAAGTTCCGGAATGGAGGGTTCCCGCCCAATTTGATCGAGTTCTCTGGCCCGCACAGAAAAATCCGGTTCAATTGATAAGTTTTTAGTCAGATCGGTTTGACCTTCGTTAATGTCGCGATCGACGCCCGGAAATTGCTTGATCGTGCATTGCGGTTGGGAGGGCTTATCCTCATCGACAGCCAGGAACGTCCGGCTGACCGTACTTTCTCCCAAAATTTTAAGAATTCGGTAGCGGCCTTTGAGTCGCAAACTCCCCCCGCAACTTTGGCAGGAAGTCTGACGGGGAGAATTCTGAGGATTCTGACAATGGGGATTGATGCAGTAACTCATAACCAGCCGTTCTTTCGGTATATTTTTTCCATAATAAGTCTTTCTTTCAGGGTAGCCACACCTCCCGGGGGGGGGATAGCTTTCGTAATCAAACGCAACATTCCGGCGGCCGGGGTGCGATCGCCTACCCCAAAGCTTGCAAAAACGGTAAGGTTGAATACAGCAGTCTGGCGGGGGGAGGGGAGGAAGCGGGGGGAGCGGAGGGAGCGGAGGGAGCGGAGGGAGCTGAGGGAGCTGAGGGAGCGGAGGGTGGGATATCCGGACCGCTTGGGAATCAATTCCCAAGCTAACAGCTCAAATCATCTGAAGATGATTGGGGAATTTGTACGAAACTAAGACAAACTTGCCCCCCTGCCTCCTGGAGCCCCCCCTGCCCCCCCTGCCTCCTGGAGCCCCCCCTGCCTCCTGGAGCCCCCTCTGCCCCCTCTGCCCCCCCTGCCCCCCTGCCCCTAAAGTCCCTTTTTTTGGCCATGTCATTCATCCGCGTCCCCCACTCCTGGCAACTTCCCGAAAAACTCGTCACCCCGGAATCGGCATTTCTCAACCGCCGCCGCTTCATCAAAGGACTCGTCGGCGCCGGTTTGGGGGCATCGATCCTGCCCTTGGCCGGATGCCAAAACGCCCCCGCCGGCAGTCAGACGGCTCAAAAATCCTATCCCGACCTGCCCCAAAACCCCGACTTTTCCGACCCCGGACGGGCCGTCACCGCCGAAGATCTCGCCACCCGCTACAACAACTATTACGAATTTGGCGGCTCGAAGTCCGTTTGGGAAGCCGCCCAAGCCCTCCCCACGGACAACTGGCGGGTGGAGGTCGCCGGACTGGTGAAAAATCCCAAAACTTACGATCTCGACGACCTCCAGAAAAAATTCCCCCTCGAAGAACGGATTTACCGATTTCGCTGCGTGGAAGCCTGGGCGATGGTCGTCCCCTGGGTCGGCTTCCCGATGCGGCTCCTGTTGGAAGATGTCGAACCCGCAGCCGAGGCGAAATTCGTCCGCTTCACGTCCTTTTACGACCCCAAAATTACCAAAGGACCGGGTTTCTGGGCGACGAACTACCCCTGGCCTTATACGGAGGGGTTGACGATTGAGGAAATGGCGAACGAGTTGGCGTTTTTCGCCACCGGAATTTACGGCAAAACCCTCCCCAAACAAAACGGGGCGCCAATCCGGATGGTGATTCCGTGGAAATACGGATTTAAAGGGGCAAAAGCGATCGTCAAAATCGAATTTCTCGATCGCCAACCGCCCACGTTCTGGAATACCCTCGTCCCCGACGAATACGGCTTCGTCGCCAACGTCAACCCCGACAAACCTCACCCCCGCTGGTCCCAAGCCACGGAACGCATCGTCGGCCCCGGCCCGAGCTTTTCCTGGGACACCCAACCCACGATCATTTATAACGGCTACGGGGAATATGTCGCCGATTTGTACGCTTGACTGGGATTGGGGAGTCGGGATTGGGGAGTTGGGAGTCGGGAGTCGGGAGTCGGGAGTCGGGAGGAAAGAGAAAAAACGTTTCATTTCTCACTGCTAAATCCAATATCTCCGCTCCCAATGGGGAATCTAAAATCTATAGCAGTTGTCTGTCTGCTGCGATACGGTTCGATCCCCCTAAATCCCCCTTAAAAAGGGGGACTTAACGTCGATCTGTGTATCTCACTGACTTGAAAATTGCTGTAATATAGAATCCGGTTAAATACCCAGAAATCAAAGCCAATTCCGGCTCCCCCCTTTCTCCCCCCTTCTCCCCCTTTCTCCCCCCTTCTCCCCCCTTACAAAGGGGGGCTGGGGGGGATGGGGGCTGGGGGGGATGGGGGCTGGGGGGGATGGGGGCTGGGGGGGATCGAGGGGGGGCGGGTAAATAACCGCATCTGAATATTATTCTCTTTTGTCACTCCGGGAGAGTTCGGCGATTTTCCGCCATCACAGCCGACGACAGATTGAGGTTTCACCCCAGTCTGACAGAAGAGGGTATTATATCAGATCCGTTTTTCCCTTCCTTCAACTTCCCCAATCATCTTCAGATGATTTGAGCTGGTAGGGGCCCCTGGCTTGCGCCCTTGGGAATTGATTCCCAAGCGGTTTGGATATCCAACTCAAAGTCCCCCTTATCAAGGGGGATTTAGGGGGATCGAACCGTATTACAACAGATAGAAAACTGCTATATTATTCATCCTTCTCCGTCGGTTCGGATAGCGTGAGCAAAAATGCCAGATTTTCTTCCGTCTTGAGGGCGTGGGGGGCGTTGGCTTTCATGAATACGAAAACTCCGGGTTCCAGGGCGATCTCTTTTCCTTCCAGGGTCAAAATGCCTTTCCCTTCCAAAACGTTGACCGTCGCATTTCGGGTGGAGGTGTGTTCGGAAATATCCGTCCCCGCCGCCAGACAAAATAGCGTGTACTGACAATTTTCGTCTTTGAGCAACACGCGGCTGACAATTCCCTCCGACGCATATTGAATCTGTTCCCGAAGGTTGATGATTTTTGAGGTGTCGGGCTGTATGATGGCGCTCATCTTTTATTTTTCTCCGTCGCAATGATTACCATTGTAGCGATCGCACCTTCGGCTAAAGGAGGGAATCGGGAGTCGGGAGTCGGAAAATGTCTCGCGTCTCACTCCTGATTCCTGACTCCTCTCCCACTGGGGACTCTAAAATCAGGGCGCAAGCCAGGGGCCCCGACAATTTTTCCGCCCCAATTGTTCGCGAATTGTCCGATAATCGAAACGGATATTGCAGAAACTCGGAATCTCAATCATGGCTTTGACCGCTTCGACGATGTTAGACCTGGGGACGAAAGCCCCCGACTTCCAACTCCAGGACGTCAAATCGGGGGAGACGATTTCCCCGGACACGTTTGCCGACAAAAAGGCCCTGCTGGTGATGTTTATCTGCTCTCACTGTCCCTTCGTGAAGCACGTCCAGGACGAACTGGCAAAACTGGGGAACGATTACCTGCCGAAGGGGGTGGGTATCGTCGCCATCAGTTCCAATTCCGTCCAAACCCACCCCCAGGACGGGCCGGAACACCTCAAAACCCAGGCGGAAACCGTGGGATTTTCCTTCCCCTACTGCTACGACGAAACCCAAGATGTCGCCAAGGCTTACACGGCGGCCTGCACGCCGGATTTCTTCCTGTTTGACGGCGATCGCAAATTGGCTTACCGGGGCCAACTCGACGACTCCCGCCCCGGAAATGACAAACCCGTGACGGGGGCACATTTGCGGGCGGCGTTGGATAAAGTTCTGGCCGGAGAATCCATTTCGGAAGACCAAAAACCGAGCGTGGGTTGCAACATCAAATGGCATCCGGGAAGCGAACCCAGCTATTTTGGATAATCAATTGAATGAGAAACCGGGTTTCTACGAATGTTTTGGGTTTAAAACTCGGAAATCTGACAGAAACCCGGTTTCTGAAAACGCCCGACATCCTAATCCGTAATTGCCCGCAACAAGACGTCCGTCAAGCTGATTTCTTCCACGTCTTCCAAAGTCACCGTGTCGCAGATGTCGTACTTGGCGCCGGAGGCCTGCAACTCGTCGTCGAGCATTCGGAAAAATTCGGTGGCTCGGGCGTCCGCCCCGACGCTGATCAGTTCGATCGCCAATTCTTCTTCGTGGCTCAACTGGTTGGAAGCGTTCACCAAAATTCGCTTGATTTCCAATAAAGGATTGACGATCTCTCCGCCCGTCACCACCAAAATCGTCTCGCCGTTGGGCTGCGATCGCTCCATCGCCCGCCGCTCGAAATAGCGGTCGGTGGCGTCCTTGAGGACGGCCCCCAAGTTAGCCTTTCCGGCCGGTTTGCGATCTTTGAAAAGTTCGCCGATGTGGTCGGAGGTGATGCGATCGTAGCGTTGAAAATCGTCGGCGAATAAATAGATCGCGATCCCGTCCGGGTCGAAATGTTCGCAGTAGGTCGCCAGTTCCAACGTCGATGTCTGCATCAACTCCCACCGCGATCGCCCCCCTTTGTCAGCCGGCATCGCCATGCTCTGGCTGCGGTCAACGATGAGCGTATAATCTCGTTTCTCCAGGGCCGCACCCCCTTCCAGCAAAATATCCATTCCAAACCTCCAGGTCGAATTCAAACCGTCTCAGCCTTTCTATTCAGAAAAATGATAGAAAAATTGGACACTGGGCAATCTTACGGTTGTCCGGTTATAATAAAAGATATAGGCTATGATACCCTGCGGTTGTACTCAACCTCAGTCTGCGTTGGTAGGCTTCATTGTATAACCTGCAACTTTTATCAGTCACTTGGCATCGTAAAGTTTTATGAACAGACCGGGAAAATTTTCCGGGTCATTCAAGAGAATTGTTTATGGGTTGATGTCGGGCAATTCTGCCAGATGGAAACCCGATTTGAGATCTGGGCTGGGGGCAACAATTGTCAGAGTATCGCGGTCTTGTCGTCAAATCTCTGCGATCGCAAATGCTGCCCATGAAATCCCGATCCCCCCACCCCCAGCACAAACAGCCATCCAATTCCCCCAGAAAACCGAAGCCACCTCGCCCTTTGATTCTGGCGATGATGCTGACGGGGGTACTCGTCCTCGAAACCTATCCGACGGCGATCGAAACGATCGCCCGCACCTTCGGCGAGACCATCCCCGCGTCGCAAACCGCCGTCGCCGAGAACCCCGCCCCCTCCCCCCTCCAGGCCGATCCCCCCGCGCAAAAGCCGGTCGTCGCCCGATCCATCTGCGACTGGGGCGACATTTGCGAACTCCCGCCGCCGCAAGCCGACCCGGCGGTTCCCAACCTTTTATTTGTCAGTCAGGAAAAACAACTGAAACCAATTGTCCCCGACTTCTGGACGTCGTTCCCCGCCGAGAAACCGCCCCGGGCGGCCCTGACCCAAGTTTCCGGCGACCTCCCCGCCGACGTCGCCGCCGCGGTCCGCCAGGAAATCGCCCGTCAAGAAGGGATCGATGGAAACCGGCTCAAAATTGTCGGCGCCGAAGCCCAAACCTGGCCGGACACCTGCCTGGGACTGGCCGGTGCCGACGAATTTTGCGGTCAAATGTTGGTGGAGGGGTGGCGGGTGAAAGTCTCCGACGGCGATCGCACCTGGACCTACCGCACCGACGGACGCGGCAACACCCTCCGCCGGGAACCGGAAGGGCAAAGCCTGCAAATTCCCCCCGCCGTAGCCGAAGCCGTTTTCGACGCCGCATCCCGACGGCTGGGATTTCCCCACACCGCCTTCCGCATCGCCGGCGCCGAGGCCCAAACCTGGCCCGACGGCTGTCTGGGATTGAGCGAACCCGGGACGTTCTGCACCCAAGCCCTAGTCCCCGGCTGGCGAGTCACCGTCAGCGACGGAAATGCCCAACTGGTCTACCGCACCGACCGCTCCGGTTCCACGGTCAAACTCGACGAGGAAGCCAGCCAAACGGGCGCCGCCGATCCCCTGAACCTCCTGAAAACGTCCCCCGATCGCCTGTTATCCTCCTGGACGCAACAGATCGCATTCCGCGGCGTCGCCCCCTGCGACATCCCGCAGACGACCCACGATCCCCAATTTGGACAAGGGTGCCAAGAACTGCCAAGATAGGGTGGAGGAAGAAAAGTGAAAAGTGAAAAGTGAAAAGTGAAGTGAGAAATTTCTCACTCCTCACTTCCAACTCCGATACCTCCGCCCAAACCGGGGAATCTCAAATCAGGGCGCAAGCCAGACGCCCCTACAATCTAAAATTCCCGACTACGGTCGATTCTCAGGATTTGATCTAACCCACTCCGATGAGCTACTGCCTCAATCCCCAGTGTCCCCACCCACAGAATCCCGACGACGGGAAATTTTGTCTCACCTGCGGCGCGAAACTGTTGCTCAGAGAGCGATATCGGGCGATCGCGCCCATCGGCCACGGGGGATTCGGCAAAACCTTTTTGGCGGTGGACGAAGACAAACCCTCCCGCCCCGCCTGCGTGATCAAACAGTTCTTTCCCCAAACCCAGGGCGCCCCACAGGCCCGCAAGGCAGCGGAACTGTTCCACCGGGAGGCGGTTCGCCTCGACGAACTCGGCAAACACCCCCAAATTCCCGATTTACTCGCCCATTTCGAGCAGGACAAAAACCAGTATTTGGTGCAGGAATATATCGACGGCGCCAACTTGGAGGAAGAACTGACCCACCGGGGTCCGTTCGCCGAAACCCAGATCCGGCAACTCCTCGATGACCTGTTGCCCGTCTTGCAGTTCGTCCACCAATCCCGGGTCATCCACCGGGACATCAAACCCGCCAACATCATCCGCCGGGGGCAGGCGGGAACCGCCACCGGGCAACTCTCCGGCCAGTTGGTTTTGGTGGACTTCGGCGCCGCCAAGGTCGTCACGGACACCCAACTCCCCGGAACCGGAACCGTCATCGGCAGTCCCGAATACGTCGCCCCGGAACAGACCCGGGGTCAGGCGGTCTACGCCAGCGACATCTACAGCTTGGGGGTGACGTGCCTGCACCTGCTCACCCAAATTTCCCCCTTCGACCTCTACGACATCCACGAAGATCGCTGGGTCTGGCGGGATTATTTGCGGGGGCCAGCGATCGCCGATTCCCTGGGATCGGTGTTGGATCGGATGGTCGCCACCCTCCCCAACCAGCGCTACGAGTCCGCCCTGGACGTGTTGAAAGCCCTCCACCCCGGTGGCATCCCCCCGGCGCTTTTGGGGGGGTTGCCGGGGGTGGGAACGCCTCCGCCCGCGATCGCCCGACCGTCCCCGTCCCCGCAGACGGGCGCATCGAGAACCGTACAACAGCCCCCCACCCCGAAATTCAGCCGCGTCGCCCCGCTGCGATCAACCGCCCGAGTGCCCCTCCACACCCTCACCGGCCACCGGGATGCGGTCACGTCCGTCGCCTTTTCCCCCGATGGGAAAACCCTCGCGAGCGGCAGCGAAGACCTCACCATCGAAATTTGGAAGGCGGATGTCGGCAAGCGCTGGTACACCCTCACCGGACACGAAGATTGGGTCACGTCCGTGGCGTTTTCCCCGGACGGGCAGACCTTGGCCAGCGGCTCCCGGGATCAAACCGTCGAAATTTGGGATTTGAAAAAGGGCAAGCGCTGGTACACCCTCTCGGGACACGCCGATCGCGTCTACGGGGTGGCCTTTTCCCCGGACGGGCAGACCTTGGCCAGCGCCTCCCGCGATCGGACGGTGCGGCTGTGGGATTTGAAGCGATCGCGGGAGTTGGCGACCCTGGACGGGTGGCCGGACTGGGTGCGGACGGTCGCTTTCGGCCCCGACGGACGAGTTTTGGCGGGGGGGTGCCGGGACGGTTCGATCCGCCTGTGGCAATACCGGGGGGATTCCTGGCAACTGTGGCGCACCCTGCGGGCCGACGATACCGACATCTTCGCGATCGCCTTGAGTCCGGACGGTTCCCAATTGACCGCTGGCAACCGCCGGGGCAACATCGACCTCTGGCAAGTCAACAGCGGCACCTTGTTGGAGACGATTTCCGCCCACTCCGGCGACGTCCTCTCCCTGGCTTTCGCACCCGACGGCAACACCCTGGCCAGCGGCGGGAGCGATCGCCTCGTCAAACTGTGGAACCTTTAGCGATCGTTCCCAGGGAATGGGGAATAGGGAATAGGGAATAGGGGACAGTTTCTCCCCCCGCTTAACCGTTGCCCCGGTCGCCCCGACACCCGACACCGGGCGCGCGCAGCCCTATAAAAATCCGAGCCGGAGTTGAATTTCCTTGAGAAGTGTCATACAATTATTAAATAATTATTAAATTTTGTCGCATAGGTAACAAAAATCGATGCACAACGACTACTATGGGCTGTTAATATCGACCCTCAGTTTTCGTCATCGCTGGAAGTGGCAAATTATCCTGCCCTACGGCGGACACCTGACCTCCAACGACGACTATTCCACAGCCGAGGAAGCCCTGCTGGGGGGCAAGCACTGGATCGACCGCGAGACGGCGTTCAACGCCCTCAATAGCTGTCTGGCCCAGTTCTACAGCGCGGGAGTCATCAATCCCCCCGAATATCAAAACTTGATGGATTCCCTGCGGGGCATTACCCAGCGCTGCTGATCCGCAATGCTTTTGGCTCCAGGCTCTGAGGATTTCCTCTCGCCAACTCCCACCTCGAAATGATGGATTTTTTCGGAACGGTCGGGACTCGATTCGCAACCTGGGGCACCTTCGTGTTGGGGTTCCGAGTCGAATGGCATCTGCCGGCATCCCCTTCGATACGGCCGCGGATATTGGGTGCGATCGCCCGTTTTTTTTCTCTTCAAAAATATTAAAGATTGCCCCCAATTGCCACCGGACGGGCTCGGAAAAGGGGCGTTTCTCCTGCCCCCCGATACCGGGAACGCCCCGTCTGCCGTTAAAATCGAGACAGTTGCTCGCCCCGACCGCAGTCGATGAAAGGGATGATATCTTTGAGGAAAAAATTGCACCGTCTGGTGGATGGAATCGCAGAAGAAGATGTAAAAGTCGCCTGGGAATTCCTGAAACCCCTTTACGAAGACGCCTTCGTGCTCGACGCCATCCAAAATGCCCAGGGGAAATTGAGACCCGGAGATGCGCTGACCCGGGAAGAAGCGCTTCAAATCCTGTATTTTGATTACGGGCGGGTTCGAGTCCCCAAGACGGCGGCCCCTTCCGACACCCATTCTCAATAATTTTCAGATCTCGTGAATCTCGAAGTTCGCTATGCACGCTCTTTCTTGCAGGATTTGACCGGACTCGAAACGGCCGACTATTTGCGGGTTTATGAATTCATTTTTATCAAGTTTCCGAAGCTGAATCGCCTGCAAGATCTGCCGGAACTCCGCCCCCTCGCCGGGAGTAGCATTTATTATCGATTCGCGATCGACGATTATCTCGTCGGCCTGGAGGTGACGGGCCAGATCGTCAAATTTATCCGCATCCTTCCCCGACCCCAGGTCTGAAGTCCGCTGGGAGTCGGGAGTCGGGGGGAAATCGCAGAAATTTTCCTGATTATAACGGAAAAAATGTGGATATTTGTTGATAAAAATTCGGGGGGCGATCGCCCTCGGAGAAGGGTTAAAAATTTCGTTAAAATCGACTCGCACCGCCAAATCGATTGATTTTTCGTCCATTTGATCTGACGATTAAAAATAGTGTCCGCCGTCGCCCCGCCGGCAACCCGACCCGAACTTCCGGGATCGAATCGGTTCTTCGGGGTACGTTTTCCGATAGAATATCTGCGGGTAGATTAGGCTCGATCGCGTCTAAATTCTATCGATCGCTCGGGGGAAAGGATCGCGCCCTCTCGCCCTTCGGGCTCTGGCACTGGCAATTTTACAGACAACGGAAAACAGAATTATGGATGCCACCGCACTCTGGCAACGCTACCAAGATTGGCTTTACTATCACGAGGAGTTGGGACTCTACCTCGACATCAGCCGGATTCGCTTCGACGGGGCTTTCTTGAAGTCCGTGAAACCCAAGTTCGAGAAGGCCTTTCGAGACATGGAAGCCCTGGAAAACGGCGCGATCGCCAACCCCGACGAAAATCGCATGGTGGGCCACTATTGGCTGCGCGACCCGGACTCGGCGCCGGACCGGCAACTCAAAGAAGAGATCGTCAGCACCATCGAGAAAGTCGAAACCTTCGCCGCCAAAGTCCACCGGGGCGAAATCAAACCCCCCCTGGCCCCCAAATTCACCGACCTGCTCTCCATCGGCATCGGCGGTTCCGCCCTCGGCCCGCAGTTCGTCGCCGACGCCCTCGCCCCCCTCGACGCGCCGCTCAACATCCACTTCATCGACAATACCGACCCGGACGGCATCGATCGCACCCTCGACAAACTCCGCGACCGCCTCAGCAGCACCCTCGTCCTCACTATCTCCAAATCCGGCGGCACCCCCGAACCCCGCAACGGTCTGGCGGAGGTAAAATCGGCCTTCGAGGCCCAAAATTTGAACTTTTCCCGGCAGGCCGTTGCGACCACCCAAATCGGCAGCAAACTCTACGAACAGGCGATCGCCGAGGGGTGGCTGGAAACCTTCCCGATGGACGACTGGGTGGGGGGCCGCACCTCGGAAATGTCGGCCGTGGGACTCCTCCCCGCCGCCCTCCAGGGCATCCAAATCCGGGAGATGCTGGCCGGCGCCAAAATCATGGACATCGCCACCCGCAAACCCGACATCAAAAAGAACCCCGCCGCCCTCCTCGCCCTGGCCTGGTACGCCGCCGGCGACGGCAGGGGGGAAAAAGATATGGTCGTCCTCCCCTACAAAGACAGACTGTTGCTGTTGAGCCGCTACCTGCAACAGTTGGTGATGGAATCCCTCGGCAAAGAAAAAGACCTGGACGGGAATATCGTCAACCAGGGCATCGCCGTCTACGGTAACAAAGGTTCCACAGATCAACACGCCTACGTCCAGCAGTTGCGGGAGGGTGTCCCCAACTTCTTCGCCACCTTTATCGAAGTGTTGCGCGATCGCGATCGGCCCTCGCCGGAGTTGCAACCCGGAGTCACCGCCGGGGACTACCTCTCCGGCTTCCTCCAGGGGACGCGACAGGCCCTCTACGACAACGGCCGCGGCTCCATCACCGTCACCATTTCAGCCGTCGCGCCGCGGGACGTGGGGGCGCTGGTCGCCCTCTACGAGCGGGCGGTGGGCCTGTACGGCTTTTTGGTCAACGTCAACGCCTACCACCAACCCGGCGTCGAAGCGGGCAAAAAGGCGGCAGCTTCGGTGTTGGAGTTGCAGCAGCGGTGCTTGCAGGCCCTCGAAACGGAAAGTGGGGGCATTTCCATCCCCGATCTGGCGGCTAAAATCTCGGCCTCCGACGAGGTGGAAACCATTTACAAGATCCTGCGTCACCTGGAAGCCAACGATCGCGGCGTCCGACTCGAAGGGGATTTCGGCAGGCCGGAAACGCTGACTGTGATATTGAAATAGGGTGTAGGGTGTAGGGTGTAGGGTGTAGGGAGCGGAGGGAGCGGGGGGAGCCGAGGGAGCGGGGGGAGTGGGGGAAGTTCAGAAACGGGTGGAACATCCGAACCGCTTGGGAATCAATTCCCAAGCTAACAGCAAAAATCATCGGTCGATGATTGGGGAATTTGTACGGATCTGACTATAAATTTGCCTCCTCCGCCTCCCCTGCCTCCTCCGCCCCCCCTGCCCCCCTGCCCTCACATGACAAAATTGATAAAACCTTAAATCCGGCGGGGTCGATCGCGAGTCCCGGTAAGCTGAGAATATCTGCTCAAACAAACTATCTCGATCGCCGGTAACGGTGAAGTTCTGAAACTGGAGTTGACTCTCATGGCCGGGAACTTGTACATTGCGACGATCGAACCGGGGAGTGGCAAATCCCTGGTGTTGCTGGGGATCATGGAACTGCTCTCCAAGCGCATCCGCAAGCTGGGTTTTTTTCGCCCCGTGATTCACTCTCGGCGCGATCGCGACAACGATATCGAATTGATCCGCTCTCGCTACCACCTCCAGTTTTCCGAGGATTCCTACTACGCCCTCACCCACGAAGAAGCCCGCACCCTGATCGCCGAGGGTCGCTACGAAGAGGCGATCAAGCGGGTGATCGAAAAATACAAAGCCCTCGAACAGCAGTGCGATTTCGTCGTCTGCGAGGGGACCGACTTCACCGACATCGCCTCCGCCTTTGAATTCGATTTCAACGTCCGATTTGCCAACCACCTCGGCTGTCCGATCCTGATCGTCGCCAACGGCTGGGATAAAAGTCCCAACGACGTCATCGGCGCCGTGCTCGCCGAACGGGAAGCCTTCATCGAACAGGGGTGCACCATCGCCGCCACCGTCGTCAACCGCGTGCGAGAGTCCGACGCCGCCGACATTGCGGAACAATTGAAACACGTCTGGCACTTCGACGATCCCCTCTTCGTCGTCCCGGAAGAACCCACCCTCGCCCAACCCACCGTCGCCGAAATCGCCCGGGCGATCGCGGGCCGGCAGATCCACGGCAGCAGCAACCGCCTCAACCAAGAAGTCCTCGATCTCAAGGTGGCGGCCATGCAGGTGCCGAATTTCCTCAGATACATTCAGGAAGGCAGCTTGATCATCACCCCTGGCGATCGCGCCGACATCCTCCTGGCTTGCCTGGGTGCGGCCGTCTCGGACAACTACCCCAACATCGCCGGCATCGTCCTCAGCGGCGGACTCGAACTCGCCCCCACCATCCAAACCCTGATCGACGGATTTCAAAGTTGGACGGTTCCCATCGTCCTGGTGGAAACCGACACCTACGAGACGGCGATGAACGTCAACCGCGTCGAGGGACAAATTACCCCCGACAACGATCGCAAAATCGCCTCCGCTTTGGGGTGGTTTGAAAAGCACGTCGATATCTTCCAAATTGAAGAGCGGATCGCGGTGTCCCGTCCCATCCGCATCACCCCGATCATGTTCGAGTACCAACTCATCGAGCGGGCAAAAGCCGACCGCCAGCACATCGTTTTGCCGGAGGGACGGGAGGACCGCATCCTGCAAGCCGCCGACATCCTGCTGCGGCGAGGCGTGGCGGATCTGACCCTGTTGGGGTCGGAGTCGGAAATCCGGGGCCGGATCGCAGCCTTGGGGTTGAACCTCTCTGAAGCTCAGATCGTCGATCCGGCGACTTCGGAATGGTACGAGGATTACGTGGAAACCTATTTCAACCTGCGCCAGCACAAAGGTATCACCAAAGACACCGCCCGGGACGTGATGCACGATGTCAGCTACTTCGGCACCATGATGGTTTACAAGGGGGCCGCCGACGGCATGGTATCCGGGGCGATCCACACCACCGGCCACACGATCCGCCCGGCCCTGGAGTTCGTCCGCACCGTGCCGGGCACGTCCATCGTCTCCAGCGTGTTTTTGATGGGGTTGGAAGACCGGGTTCTGGTGTACGGGGACTGCGCGGTGAATCCCAACCCGAACCCCCAACAACTGGCGGATATCGCCGTCAGTTCGGCGGCGACAGCCGAGATGTTTGGCATCGAGCCGCGGGTGGCGATGCTGTCCTACTCCACCGGGGAATCGGGCCGGGGCGAAGATGTGGATCGGGTCAAGGAGGCGACCCGGATCGCCCGGGAACTGCGCCCTGACTTGAAAATTGAGGGGCCGATCCAGTATGATGCAGCGATCGATGAGAGCGTGGCGAAAACGAAACTTCCGGACAGCCCCGTGGCCGGCCACGCCACGGTTTTCATTTTTCCGGATTTGAATACCGGCAACAATACGTACAAAGCCGTACAGCGATCGGCAAATGCGGTGGCGATCGGACCGATCCTTCAGGGGTTGAAAAAACCGGTGAACGATTTGAGTCGTGGTTGTACGGTGACGGATATTGTCAATACGGTGGCGATTACGGCAATTCAGGCGGCGGCGATCGGTTCGTGCCCGTCCCGTCGGACGTGATGGAGAGTTTCGGAATTCTCAGATACAATGTCTTCAACCGCCCGAGGTTTTCCGAAAACCCTTGAGCGCCCCGCCGAATGCTCACCCCGTCCGCGACCGATTTCATGAATCTCAATCGCCTGAGACGAAACCTGGCCCGCCAGGTCACGATCGCTTATGCCCTTTTGAGTGGCGTTTGGATTTTGGTGTCCGATCGCCTCCTGGAATCCGCGATCGAATATCCGGAACAATTCGCCTATTTATCAATTTTAAAAGGTTGGTTATTTGTATTCGTGACGAGCGGGATATTGTACGGACTTCTCAGGCAAAGCGAGCGATCGCTACAGGAGAGTCACAACCTCCTCAAAGAAATTATCGAAGGGACGACGGATGCCATTTTTGTCAAAGATTCGCGGGGGCGTTACGTTTTGGTCAACAGCAGCGCTGCCCAGATTTTGGGGCGGTCTGCCCGGGCAATTGTCGGCCAAAATGATTTCGATTTCTTCGCCCCCGAAGTCGCCGCCCAATTTCAAGAGACGGATCGCTCAGTGGTCGAATCCGGCATTTCCTACACCCTGGAAGAACGGGTTCCCGGAGGGGGCGAAACTCGAATCTTTTGGTCGAATAAATATCCCTGGCGAGACCTTCGCGGCCGCATCCGAGGACATATCGGTATCGCCCGAGATATTACCGAAAAAAAGCGATACGAGCAAGAACGAGAAGTCTTACTCCGGGAACTGCGCCAGAAAAACCAAGAATTGGATGCCCTCAATAAAGTGACAGAAAACGCCATCTGCACTTTGGATTTAGACCGCCTGTTGAATGTCCTCCTCGATCGCATCGTGGCGGTCATCGACGCCGACGCCGGGTCGATCTTTTTACACCAAGACAATCGCCTGAAAGTCGCCGCCCAGACGGGAACGCTACGAACCGACGCGGCCTACCAAATGGCGATCGCCAACCAGGTGGCGATCGCGACCACCGCCACCACCCAACTGCTCAATTTTAAAGGCGTAGATGGCAACAGTTCTCCCCTCGAATACCGCGTTTTGGGCATCCCCCTCAAACGCAGCAATCAGTTAGCCGGAGTCCTGCAAGTGGAATGGCACGACGCCCACACCTGCACCGAATCCGAAATGCACCTGCTCGAAATTACCGCCGAACGCTGCGCGGTGTCGATTTTGAACGCCCAGTTATTTGAACGAACCGAGCAATTAAAATCCCTGCTGCAACTCCAGTTTGAACGGATGCCGATCGGCTGTATCATCCACAATCGAGATGGATATTTCACCAATTTTAATCCGGCGGCTGAGAAGATTTTTGGCTATTCAAAAGCGGAAGTTTTGGGCTCTCACCCCTGCGATTTGATCGTGCCGGAGTCCTTACGATCTGATGTCGAAGAGATTCTGAGGCGACTGGCTGCGGGGGATATGAACGCCCACAGCGTCAACCAAAATCTCACCAAAGACGGGCGGACGATCACCTGTGAATGGCACAATACGCCCCTCACGAAACCAGACGGTGAGGCGATCGCATTGATGTCGATGGTGCAGGATGTGACGGAACGGATGGAGGCGGAGGAACAGCTTCGGAAATACGCCTACTACGACGCCCTCACCCAACTTCCCCTCAGACAATTGTTGCTGGAGCGGTTAGAAAAATTAGTGCAAAATGCCGGAGAAGATCCGCCGTTATTCGCGATCGCCCATGTGGATTTGGTGCGGTTTAAATCTATCAAATATACCCTCGGCTACGAACTGGCCGAAAAGTTGTTGGTGGCGATCGCCGACCGCCTCAAATCCTGCCTCCCTCCCTCAGCCATGCTGGCTCGGGTGGGGGTGGCTGACGAGTTCGTTATCTTACTCGAACGGGTCGAAAATCGGGATGCCGCCATCCAATTCGTCCGCCAACTCGGCACCGTTTTTGCCGAACCCTTCGATTTGGACGGTCACAAAGTCTTCCGGCGGGCGAGAATCGGTTTGGCGTTGAGTTCGGACTGCCCCGGAAGTTCGGAAGAGTTGTTGCAAGCCGCCGATCTGGCCATCCACCAATCCGGCAAGTCTGACGATACCAGTTACGCCATCTTCAGCCCGGAATATAAAGTGCACGCCGACCGCCAGCTTCAACTCGACACCGCCATGCGGCGGGATTTTAAGGCCGGGGCCTTCGAGCTCTATTACCAGCCGATCGTCTGCGCGGAAACCTTGAAATTGGTCGGCTTGGAAGCCTTGATTCGCTGGCGGAACGGTGCGGAAATGGTGTCTCCCGCCGAATTTATCCCCCTCGCGGAAGAGACGGGGTTCATCATCCCCCTGGGACTGTGGGTTTTCCGTCAAGCCTGCGGGCAATTTCGACGGTGGCGATCGCAATATCCCGCGATCGCACCCCTATTTGTGAGCGTCAACCTCTCCGTCGTGCAACTGACGCAACCTAACTTGATCTCCCAAATCGATGCCATATTGCAAGAAACGGGCATCCCCCCCGAAAAAATCAAATTGGAAATCACCGAAACCGCCGTCATGAACAATGCTGAATACGTCTCCGGCATTTTGGAAGACTTGAAGTCCCGCCACCTCCGCCTCTGCATCGACGATTTCGGCACCGGCTACTCCTCCCTGAGCTACCTCCACAATTTCCCCTTCGATACCCTCAAAGTCGATCGCTCCTTTGTCAACCGCCTCGACTCGGACCGCAAAAGCGTCGAAATTGCCCGCACTATTGCCCTGATGGCCCGGTCTCTGGACATCGAACTCGTTGCCGAAGGCATCGAAACCCCGGAACAACTCCGACAATTGCAGGCCCTCAACTACAAGCGGGTGCAGGGCTATTTATTCTCCCGGCCTGTACCCCCTAGCGTCTTGGAGCCATATCTCGAAACCTGCGATCGGGCCTTTTCCGTTGGGGGGAGTTAGGTCTGGGGGAGCTCCCTCGGCTCCCGGTCGCTTCCTCGACTCCCGACTCCCGACTCCCGACTCCCCTGCCTCCCCAAACGGCGCTATATTGGATACAAAACTTTACACTTGGAGGCGCAAATGCCGAAAGCAGTTTGGAACGGAGTGGTGCTGGCTGAGAGCGATCGCACCGAAGTGGTGGAGGGCAACCAATACTTCCCCCCCGACTCCATCAAAACGGAATATTTCAAAGATAGCGACACCCACACCACCTGCGGTTGGAAGGGAGTCGCCAACTACTACAGCATCGAAGTGGACGGCCAGGTTAACAAAGATGCCGCCTGGTACTACCCGACAACCCAATCCGCGGCTAAGAATATCGAAGGATATGTCGCCTTCTGGAAAGGAGTCAAAATAGAAGCCTGACCGGGACAGGGGGGAATTTGAGATTTGGGATTCCCCCAGTTCCCCGGCTCCCCGGGACGAAAATGCCGGGGAGCCTTTTCGGTTGCGGACTAGGATTCCTCATCCTTAGACAGCCACGCCCATCCGACCTGTTGCAGTGCGTCGAGCACGGGTTGGAGTTCGCGCCCCTTCGAGGTGAGGGAATATTCCACCCGGGGGGGGATTTCGGGGTATACCTTTCTTTCAATTATATCATGTTTTTCCAATTCCCTCAACCGCAATGTCAGGGTCTTCGTGCTCACCGGGAGGACCTCCTGCAATTCGTGGGTGCGGCGGTTGCCGCCGAACAGTTCTCGCAGAATTAAAATTGACCACTTACTGCTAATTTGCTCCAGGATATGTTCGATCGGACAGGGGCGATCGCAATCCTTCGAGTTCCCCGATTGGGGGTGGGGTTTGGGGGTTTTGCAACATTTTGTAACTTTCATTTCAACAAATTTTAACGTTTGCTCAAGTGCGATCGGACGGGTATCGGGCGTTTCAACCTTTCTTAAGGAAAGCTCACAATTCCCTCAAGACAGTATTTTTTTACTTTTGTTCACTAAGGGGAGTTAAGGAGACTATATTGTAATTCCTATAGAAAGTAATACTCTAGAAATAGAGGGAAATCAAACCCCTCTGCTAAAGAAAAAATATCGCCCCGCAGTTCGAGAGTAAAGCGAAAAATAAACGAAAGCTTAAGCGCTGCGGTTCGGACGATCCAGGTCGCCTGTGCCTGTCGCAAGAGTTGCCCGATTGCATCGGAATGGGATGGAAAATTGTTCCATTATTCCGATGGCAAATTCAGGTCAAAAATCAGGAAAAATTTGGCTGTACTCTCTACCAGACTATCATCCGAGTTTGGAGGAATTTCATAATGGTTGACAACAAGGAAAAAGCATTCGTCCTGTGGTTTGAGGAAGTTGGAATCGCCGACGTTCCCTTAGTGGGCGGGAAAAACGCATCCCTCGGCGAAATGATCCAACAGCTCACCTCCAAAGGGGTCAGCGTTCCCACGGGGTTTGCGACGACCGCTTATGCTTATCGTTACTTTGTCGAAAAAGCGGGTTTAGAAGTCAAGCTACGGGAGCTCTTTGCCGATCTCGACGTAGAAGATATGCCCAACCTGCGTAAGCGCGGCAAACAAGCTCGTTCTCTTATTCTAGATACTCCGTTCCCCCCAGAACTCGAAGAAGCCATTGTTGCTTCCTATAAACAACTGTGCGAGCGGTACGGCAGCTCGAACACCGACGATGTAGACGTGGCCGTGCGGTCCAGTGCGACAGCCGAAGACCTGCCGGATGCCAGCTTTGCCGGACAGCAGGAAACCTACCTCAACGTCTACGGTGAAGACACCGTTCTCAAATCCTGCCACAAGTGCTTCGCGTCCATCTTCACCGATCGCGCCATCTCCTACCGTACCATCAAAGGCTTCGACCACTTCGCCGTTGCCCTGTCCGTCGGCGTCCAGAAGATGGTCCGTTCCGACCTCGCCTCCTCCGGTGTGATGTTCTCCATCGACACGGAAACCGGCTTCAAGAACGCCGCCCTCGTCACCGCCGCCTACGGTTTGGGTGAAAACGTGGTTCAAGGCGCCGTCAACCCCGACGAATACTTCGTCTTCAAACCCACCCTCAAACAAGGGTTCAAGCCGATCCTCGAAAAACGGCTCGGCACCAAAGAACTGAAGATGGTGTACGATATCGGCGGCACCAAACTCACCAAGAACGTCACCGTTCCCCCCTCCCAGCGCGAACAGTTCTGTATCGAAGACGATGAAATTCTGAAACTGGCCGAGTGGGCGGTGATCATCGAAAACCACTACTCCACCGTCCGCGGCACCTACACGCCGATGGACATCGAGTGGGCGAAAGATGGCGTCACCGGGGAACTGTTCATCGTCCAGGCCCGCCCGGAAACCGTCCAATCCCAGAAATCCGGTAGCGTCCTGCGGTCTTACAAACTCAAAGGCACCGGCGACGTCCTGTCCCGAGGTCGTGCAGTCGGCGAAATGATCGGCCAGGGCAAAGCCCGGGTGATCCTCGACGTCCACAAGATCGACGAATTCAAACCCGGTGAAGTGTTGGTCACGAACAAGACCGACCCCGACTGGGAACCTATTATGAAACGGTCTAGTGCGATCGTCACCAACGCCGGCGGACGCACCTGCCACGCGGCAATTATTGCCCGGGAAATGGGAATTCCGGCCATTGTCGGTTGCGGCGACGCCACCCAAGTCGTCAAGACCGGCCAAGAAATTACCGTCTCCTGTTCGGAAGGGGAAGAAGGACGGGTGTATGAAGGATTGGTGCCCTTCGAGGTGAACGAAACCGTCCTCGACAACCTGCCCAAGACCCGCACCAAGATCCTGATGAACGTGGGCAACCCCGAAGAAGCCTTCGGTCTGGCTTCCATCCCCTGCAACGGCGTCGGCTTGGCCCGCCTCGAATTCATCATCGCCAACCACATCAAAGCCCACCCGTTGGCCCTGATGAAGTACGACGAACTCGAAGACGAGTTGACGAAGCGGGAAATCGCCGAGCTCACCAAGCTCTACGACAACAAGCCGGACTTCTTCGTTGACAAACTCGCCCACGGCATCGGTACCATCGCGGCGGCGTTCTATCCCAACCCGGTCATCGTCCGGATGTCCGACTTCAAGAGTAACGAATACGCCAACCTGTTGGGCGGTCGCCAGTTCGAGCCCAAGGAAGAAAACCCGATGATCGGCTGGCGGGGCGCGTCCCGTTACTATGACCCCAACTACCGCGAAGCCTACGGCCTCGAATGTAAGGCTCTGAAGCGGGTTCGCGACGAAATGGGTCTGACGAATGTGGTGCCGATGATTCCCTTCTGTCGGACTCCCGACGAAGGCCGGAAAGTCTTGGCTGAAATGGAGAAAAATGGCCTGAAGCGGGGCGAAAACGGCCTCCAGGTCTATGTGATGTGCGAATTGCCGAGTAATGTCATCTATGCCGATGAGTTCGCTCAAGTGTTCGATGGCTTCTCCATCGGATCGAACGACTTGACTCAGTTAACTCTGGGCTTAGACCGTGACTCCGCACTGGTGGCCCACATCTTCGACGAACGCAACGAAGCGGTGCGTCGGATGGTCACGATCGCCATCAAAGCAGCCAAGAAATACAACCGCAAGATCGGCATCTGCGGTCAGGCGCCGAGCGACTACCCCGAATTCGCCCGCTTCCTGGTGGAATTGGGTATCGACTCCATGAGTTTGAACCCCGACTCCGTGATCAAGACTATCCTCGACATCGGCAAGATGGAAGAGGCCGGAACCTTGGTTGGCGACATCATGGAAGTGGCGCAAGCTCAATAAGTGATTTTTCCAAGGCAGACACAGAGGCTCTGCCACTACAGTGACTTCTGACTTCTAATTGAAGACTGCCCCGGCTTTGGCTGGGGCAGTTTTTTTTGCCAAGAAACCGGGTTTCTACGAAAGTGGTTCTGTCCTCACCAAATATATAGCAGTGTGAAATGATGAGTGAAAATTTGAGTGGCTCAAAGCCCCCAGGATTGGGGGTTTGGGGGCCAGAAGATTTTCAAATGACTCCCGATTGCTATAGCGATCGACAGAAGGGTTAGGACAGATCGGCTAATTTGAGTCCCGCCTTGAAATTCATTGCTGTAGTTTATATAATAGTTTCTCTCGCCCTCACCCCCAACCCCTCTCCCAATCCTGGGCGAGGGGAGAAAAGCCCCGACACCGAAAAGAAACCGGGTTTCTACGAAAGTGGTTTTTTTCCCACCAAATAGCCTTCTAGAAACCCGGTTTCTACCCCCCCACCGATATCGTTAAGAAACCGGGTTTCTACGAAACTGGTTCTGTCCTCACCAAATAGCCTTCTAGAAACCCGGTTTCTACCCCCCACCCGATACTGAACTACTGTATAATGGGTGGGTAGCCAATCTGGGTTGGGAATTATGGCTCAATGTCCCGTTTGTGACACCGAATATACAGAAAATGAAGTGGAAATCTGTACCGTCTGCGGTTATGACCTGACCCCATATCCCCCCGTACTTGGAGAGATTCCCTCCGGGTTTTTGGACAAGGAGAGAAAACGCCTTGCCGCCGCCAAGCGAGTTTGGCAAATCTCCCAATCTCGGCTACAGTCCACAGAGTTAATTATATCTCGGTTTCAATCCCAGTTGGATGGAATAACCCGGCAAATCAACCAGTTAACTGAATTCGCCGAGTCGCAAGATCAACATCAAGCCAATTTTCAATCCCAGTTGAATACCATTGTCGAGAGACTCGACCGTTTTAACCCGGAATCAAATCGGCGACTATTGCTGAATTTAAAATCCCAGTTGGATGAAATCATCAGCCAAATTTCCGGGTTAACCGAGCCCCCAGACAGCAACCGGCATCCGGTTCAAGAGGGATATGTTTTTGAAGTTGTCAAAGTCAACGAAAAGGGGAAAGAAATCAGTCGCAGTCCCAGCCAGGCGGAATGTATCATCGAAGATTTGGGGGATGGAGTCACCCTGGAAATGGTATTGATTCCGGGGGGAACCTTTATGATGGGTTCACCCGCGTCCGAACAGCGATGGAGTGGGTATAGTGGCGAGGAAGAACCCCAACACCGAGTCACCATTCA
>NZ_JAYFER010000680.1:0-46383 GCF_055795065.1 Lyngbya sp. CCY1209 | reverse complement strand
GGGGGTGTGTGGCGATCGCGCGATCGCCACACACCCTGGCTGGCGAGCGACTGTTGAATCCGGAGATCTACGACATGGCAAAGAATATCGCAATTAACGGACTGGGAAGAATCGGGCGGGCAGTCCTCAAAATTGCCCACAAAAATCCGCAATTGGAAATCGTTGCAATCAACGATTTGGTTCCCCCGGAAACTTTGGCTTACTTATTAAAATACGATACCGTCTATGGCAGATACGAGGGCAGCGTCGAATCGACCAACGACAGTCTGATTCTCGACGGTAAACAGTATCCGGTGTACAGCGAAAAAGACCCGGAACAGCTCCCCTGGAGTTCCAAAAATGTCGATATTGTGCTGGAATGCACGGGCATTTTTACCAAAAAAGAGGGGTTGGAAAAACACCTGAAAGCTGGTGCAAAAGCAGTCATTTTATCCGCCCCCGCCAAAAGCGAGGGCATCCCCACAATCGTCCACGGCATCAACAAGCCAGACGAGAGCGATCGCATCATTTCCTGTGCCAGTTGTACCACCAATTGCGTCACCCCAGTATTTGAAATGGTCGGACGCCGCATCGGGGTTAAAAAGGCGATGATGACCACCGTCCACGCTTACACCTCCAGCCAATCTATTGTAGACGGTCCGAGCAAAAAATTGCGCCGGGGAAGGGCCGGTGCAGAAAATTTAGTCCCCACTTCTACAGGTGCGGCAAAAGCCACCACAAAAGTGCTCACCCAATACGAAAATAAATTCGATGGCGTAGCTGTCCGCGCCCCCGTCCCCGTCGGTTCCATCACCGACATCACCTTCGTGACGGAAAAACCGACTTCCGCCGAAGAAATTAACAGCATCTTTCGGGAGGAAGTCGATAGCGAAACCTACCGGGATATCGTCAGCATTTCCGAGGATGAAATCGTCTCCGCCGATATCGTCAAAGATCCCCACGCTTCCATCATCGACCTGACGATGACCCAGGTGGTGGACGGCGACCTGGTGAAGGTGATGAGTTGGTATGACAACGAGTGGGGTTATGCCAGCCAGATGGTGCGGGAAACGATGCGGATGCTGAAGGAATCCCCCGTTTTATCCGGGGCGAGCTAACTCTTTTTTAAATCCCCCCCGATCGCAGTTCGACAGGAGGAAATCACGAAATGTTTCCCATTCCCAAAATCAAAACTATAAAACTGCTGATATCCGGCTTTTTGGCGGTGACAGTTGCCTCGGTGTCGGCCGCCTGCGATCGCCGTCCGAGAGTCGGTGCCGAACCGAAGGTAATGGAAGAAACCCAGCAAGTCGAGTCCGTCGCCGCGATCGGGGAACCCGAGTTCACCGACTCGGAAATCACCGCCGCTATTAAGGGAGAATACGCCCTCAGCAACCACCTTTCCGGCTACGATGTTAACGTCGAAACTAACCAGGGCATCGTCATTTTATCCGGTGCCGTCGAAGATCTCCTCGCCCAAGAACGAGCCACCCGGATCGCCGAAACCGTCAAAGGGGTGCGATCGGTGGTCAACCGGGTTATCGTCGAACCGAGCGATCGCACCGATCTCGAAATTGCCGAAGACGTAAAAACCGCTTTGGAAGAAGATCCCGCCACGGAAGAATGGGCGATCGAAACTGCTGTAAATAATGGCGTCGTCTCCCTCTCCGGAACCGTGGATTCTTGGCAGGAAAAACAACTCGCCGCCCGCGTCGTCAAAGATGTCAAAGGGGTCAGAGAAGTTGACAACCAAATCCTCGTCACCTACGACGAAACTCGCGCCGATAGCGACATCGCCGCCGACATTCGCCAAGCCCTGAAATGGGATGCGCGGGTGGATGCCGCCCTAATCGATGTCAGCGTCGCCAACGACCAAGTGATCCTCAGCGGGACTGTGGGCAGCGCCTTCGAGAAATCCATCGCCGTCTCCGATGCCTACGTCGTCGGCGTCGATTCCGTGCTCGCCGAAACCCTGGATGTGGAGCCCTGGGCCGAAGATGAAAGCCTGCGGAAAGAGGCGATCGCGGACATCACCGATCCGAACCTCCGGGAAGCCATCAACGACGCCCTGAGGGCCGATCCCCGCGTGGCGGCGTTCAACGTCGATGCGGACGTCAGCAACGGCATCGTCACCCTGTCGGGCATCGTCGATAACCTGAAAGCCAAGCGGGCCGCGGCCCAGGATGCCGCCAACACCACGGGGGTTTTGGACGTCCGCAACGAAATTACCGTCGTCCCCCTCGACCCCCCCACGGACGGGGAAATCGCCGAAAATTTGAGAAATCGCATTTCCCGCAGTCCCTACATCGACGCCGAAGATGTCAACGTCTCCGTTGACGAGGGCATCGTCACCCTCAGCGGCACGGTCGATTCCTACTCGGAAAAATGGCGGGCGGGGGATCTGGCGACGCTGACGTTGGGCGTCACCGGCGCGATCAATAACCTGCAAATTGAAGGTCAACAATTGTCCTACGATCGCCCGTTTTACGACTGGGATGCTTTGGAAAATGGCGGCGACTACAGCCCCGCAGAAAAAGCCGATGCGGAACTCAAACAAGATATCGCCGACCAGATGGCTTGGTCGCCCTTTATCGACCGGGATGATATTAACATTTCCGTCAATAACGGCGTGGCAACCCTCACCGGAACCGTCGATTCCCGGTACGAACATACCCAAGTTTTGGAGGAAACCTACGAAGCTGGAGTTATCGGCGCGATCGATAAGTTGGATGTCGAACCGCGATCGGCATCGTAACCGCGATCGAGTAGCACGGGCATCCTGCCGGTGAAACATCACAAGCTAGAAGCTTGTGTTACCAAGTTATTTAAGGAAAAAATATGTCGGGTTCAAATTCTTATATTCGCTGGTTTGACGATCTCAACTCCGAAGATGTCGCCGCCGTGGGAGGAAAAAATGCCTCCTTGGGCGAGATGATTCAGAGTTTGAAAGAAAAACAGATTCGGGTTCCCGACGGTTTCGCGACCACGGCAACAGCCTATCGGGAATTTTTGGACGAAAACGAAATCACCGATAAAATTAAGGCAGAAATCGACAAACTCCACGACGAATCCGCACCTTTGGAAGAAGTCGGAAAGTCGATCCGGGGGTTATTTAAAAAGTCGAAATTTCCCGATCGCATCGCCGAGGACATCAAAAGCGCCTACCGGGAAATGAGCGATCGCTACGATACAAAATCCGTGGATGTCGCCGCCCGCAGCAGCGCCACCGCCGAAGATTTGCCGGACGCGAGTTTCGCCGGACAGCAAGAAACCTTCTTGAATCTGACCGGAGAAGACGAGGTTTTAAACGCCTGCCGGGACTGCTTCGCCTCCCTATTTACCGATCGCGCCATCAGCTACCGGGAAAGCCAGGGATTCGACCATTTAAAAGTCGCCCTCTCCGTGGGAATTCAAAAGATGGTACGGTCTGATTTGGCATCTTCCGGCGTCATGTTTTCCATCGATACGGAAACCGGATTTCCCCATGTCGTGGTCATTAATGGCGCTTGGGGATTGGGGGAAAATGTCGTGCAGGGCAGCGTCACACCGGACGAATTTCAGGTTTTTAAACCCCTACTGGATAACGAAAATTTGCAGCCGATTTTAGAAAAGCGGTTGGGGGAGAAACAGAAAAAAATGATCTACGCCAAGGGCGGGTCGAAGACGACAAAAAATGTCGAAACCTCCGAGGAAGAACGGCAACAATTCGTCATCGAAGATGAGGAAGCCCTGCAACTGGCGCGGTGGGCGACGACCATCGAATCCCACTATGGAAAAGCGATGGATATGGAGTGGGCGAAAGATGGGAAAAGCGGGGAATTGTTTATCGTCCAGGCCCGCCCGGAAACCGTGCAATCTCAGAAAGAGGCGGGTTCGCTGAAAACCTACAAATTGAAGGAAGAAGGAGAAAAAATACTGTCCGGGATCAGCATCGGAGAAGCGATCGCATCCGGGAAAGTTTGCCGGATCAAAAGTGCCGAAGAAATCGATAAATTTGAACCGGATTCCATCCTGGTGACGGGGATGACCGATCCGGACTGGGTGCCGATCATGAAACAGGCCGCGGCTATCGTAACCGATCGCGGCGGGAGGACCTGCCACGCGGCGATCGTCAGCCGGGAATTGGGGATTCCGGCGATCGTCGGCACCGGATCGGGGACGCAAGAATTGCGGGGCGATCGCGAGATCACCGTGTCCTGTGCGGAGGGCGATCGGGGTTTCGTTTACGACGGTATTTTAGACTTTGAAACCGCCGAAGTCAACCTGGAAGATATCCCCAAAACCGACACCCAAATTATGATGAATATCGCCAGCCCCGCCGCGGCTTTCCGGTGGTGGCGGTTGCCCAGCGACGGCATCGGCTTGGCGCGGATGGAATTCATCATCAATAATACCATCAAAATCCACCCGATGGCGCTGGTTCACTTCGACAAAATCGAAGATAAAGACACCCGCAAAACCATCGAAAAATTGACCCGGGGCTACAGCGACAAAAGCGAATATTTCGTCGATCGCCTCGCCCGCGGCATCGCCAAAATCGCCGCCCCCCAATATCCGAATCCGGTCATCGTCCGCATGAGTGACTTCAAAACCAACGAATACGCGGATCTGATCGGCGGCGAACAATTTGAACCCGGAGAAGCCAACCCGATGCTGGGATTTCGGGGCGCCTCCCGCTACTACAGCGATCGCTACCGGGACGGTTTCGCCCTCGAATGTCGCGCCATCCAACGAGTCCGGCAGGCGATCGGTTTGAACCATGTGATTATCATGATTCCCTTCTGTCGAACTATCGAAGAAGCCGACCGCGTTTTGGAAGTTTTGGCCGACAACGGTTTGAAGCGCGGCGAAGACGGTTTGGAGGTTTATGTGATGTGCGAAATTCCCACCAACGTCGAACAGGCGGACGAGTTTTCCGAACGGTTCGACGGCTTCTCCATCGGGTCGAATGACCTGACCCAATTAGCCCTCGGAGTCGATCGCGATTCTTCCGAATTATCCCACCTTTTCGACGAACGCAACACCACCGTCAAACGGATGATCCGGCGACTGATCGAAACCGCCCACAAGTGCGATCGGAAAGTCGGAATTTGCGGACAGGCGCCCAGCGACTACCCCGACTTTGCCGCCTTCCTCGTCGAGTCCGGAATCGATTCAATTTCCCTCAATCCAGATAGCATCGTGGAGGTAAAAAACCGCATCGCAGACATGGAAAATTAACCCTTCGTAGTTCGGGCATCCTGCCCGATCGCACCCCCGGCAAGATGCCCGGGCTACACAGTTTATATTTAGGAGAATTAAATGATGGATATGATGGATATCACCACTGTCTGGGAAGATTTAGTTTGGGATAACGGCGGCAAAATCGTTTACCTGATCCTCGACGGCGTGGGGGGGCTAAAAGACCGCGATCGCGGCGGCACCGCCCTGCAAGTCGCCCACACCCCCAACTTAGATGAAATCGCCAAAAATTCCAGTTGCGGCTTACTCGAAATTGTCGGCCCCGGCATCACCCCCGGCAGCGGCCCCGGCCATCTATCTCTGTTCGGCTACGACCCGTTAAAATACCGGATCGGCCGCGGCGTCCTCTCCGCTTTAGGCATCGATTTCGACCTGCAAACCGGGGATGTCGCCGCCCGCGTCAACTTCGCCACCCGCGACACCGAGGGCAACATCAGCGATCGCCGCGCCGGACGCATCGAAACCGATTTAAACCGCCACCTGTGCGATAAAATCAACGAAAAAGTCAGCTTGGATTTTGAGGGAAAATTCTTCTTCAAAACCGTCAGCGAACACCGGGCCGTTTTCGTTCTCCGGGGAGACGGATTGAACGACAAATTGCCGGATACCGACCCCCAAAATATCGGCGTTCCCCCCATCGAACCCAAAGCCACTTCGGAAGACTCCAAAAAAACCGCCGATCTGGTGCGTAAATTTATCGATCGCGTCAACGCCGTCCTCGCCGACGAACAGCCCGCCAACACCATTTTGATGCGCGGATTTGAACGCTACGAACATTTGCCAAAACTGCGCGATCGCTTCCGGTTGAACGCCGTCTGCATCGCCGACTATCCCATGTATCGCGGCGTCAGCCGCCTGGTGGGAATGGATGTTTTACCTCACCCCGGCGGCATGAAACAGCGCTTTGAAACCCTCCAATCCTGTTACGGCGACGATTATAATTTCTACTTCCTCCACGTCAAACATTCCGACAGCGAAGGGGAAGACGAAGACTTCGACGGAAAAGTTGACGTCCTCGAAGCCGTTGATCGCCTGATCCCCAAAATTACCGACCTCAACCCCGATGTCCTCGTCGTCAGCGCCGACCACTCCACCCCCGCCGTCATGGGGCGCCACAGTTGGCATCCCGTCCCGGCGATGATCCAAGCCGAAACCGCCCGCGTGGACGACGTTTCCCGGTTCGACGAATACTCCTGCGGCCAGGGACTCCTGGGATTGCGCCCCGGCACCCACCTGATGGGACTCGCCCTCGCCCACGCCGGACGCCTGCAAAAATTCGGCGCCTGATCGTTCTCTTTTGTAGCACGATGGGTAACAATGCGGCGACGCTGGTATACCTGGCAAATCAGGCCTGTACGACCCCCCACGTCTGGCCGAGTCGGTGCGATCGCCCCCGTTACCCCGATCGCGTCATTTTCGACCTCGACCCTCCAGGAGACGATTTGGGGTGTAGGGTGTGGGGTGGATTGGATCGAGAAACCGGGTTTCTGCGAGAATCTCGAATTCTCACCCAAGTTATTAGATAGAAACCCGGTTTCTTTGCCACCTGTAATATCTCGCGATTACTTCTCAGGGTAGACGTATCGACGGTTCGATTAACTTAGTCTGAAGCCAGGGAATATTTTTCTGTCAATTTATACACAATTTTTTGTGAAAAATTGAGAATTTTCCCGGAATTTAAGACGTATTTTGAGAACATCGATTATGACGGCACAACGCACGAAAAGACCGCCCCAGCACCAAGACCAAGTTCCCGGGCGCGAAGGGGAGATGGCACCCCGTCCGATAACGGATGATGCCGATTATAAGGGCAGCGACAAATTGCGCGATCGCGTCGCGGTGATCACCGGCGGCGACAGCGGGATCGGCCGTTCCGTGGCGACCCTTTACGCCAAAGAGGGGGCGGACGTGGCGATCGTTTACCTGGAAGAAAACGAAGATGCACAAGAGATCAAAGAACGCATCGAAGCGATCGGCCGGAAATGCCTGTTAATTGCCGGGGATATCAGCGAAGAATCGTTCTGTAAAGAGGCGATCGAAAAGACGGTCGAAGAATTCGGGCGGCTCGATATTGTGGTCAACAATGCCGGCGAACATTTCCCCCAAGAGAACTTGGAAGACATCAGCGAAGAACAGTTGGATCGCACCTTCCGCACCAACATTTATTCGATGTTTTTCATAACAAAAGCAGCCCTTCCCCATATGCAAGAAGGTAGCGCGATCGTCAATACCACATCCGTCACCGCCTATCGCGGCAGTTCCGGCTTGCTGGATTATTCCTCGACAAAAGGCGCGATCGTCGCCTTCACGCGATCGCTCGCCACGAATTTAGCCGACCGAGGAATCCGCGTCAACGGCGTCGCACCTGGCCCCGTCTGGACACCTCTGATCCCCTCTTCCTACGGCGAAGACAAGGTGGAAACCTTCGGCCAAAAAGTGCCGCTGGGACGGGCCGGACAACCCATCGAAATCGCCCCCAGCTACGTCTTTTTGGCTTCCAAAGATGCCGCCTACATGACGGGTCAGGTACTGCACCCCAACGGCGGCGAAATCATCAACGCCTGATACGCGGGAGTCGGGAAAAGGGGGGAGAACTGGACTCAAAGTCCCCCTTTTTAATGGGAATAATGGTGGCTCTTTCGTCCTCGGGCAAGGTTGAGATCCCCCCCAGCCCCCCTTGGTAAGGGGGGAGAATTGGACTCAAAGTCCCCCTTTTTAAGGGAGGAGAATTGGTTTCAAAGTCCCCCTTTTTAAGGGGGATAATGGGGGATCTCCGTGCCTCTGTGGTGAATTTACACCGTACTATAACTCATCGCCTCCGCCCGATGTTTTTGCAATGTCGTTTCCGGCAGCGGGCCCTGCAAGTGACTCCAGGGTAAAACCTGGTCTAAATCCCAATCTTGATGGACGTAAAAATCTTGTCCGGGAAGCTGCCCCCGCAACTCTTTAAACGCCCGCCGATAGCTTCCGGGCGTGTCCCCGTAGTGCCGCACTTTTTCCAGCAAATAAGATAACCGCCGATCGCCCCTCGAAATCAACCCTTGAATCACCGACCAGCGGTAACTCTCCGGGCGAAAATCCATGCCGTGCGATCGCAGTTGTTTCTCCAAAAATTTCAATCGTTTCTCAGCCTGTTTGTTGACCCCGAACCACTGAAACGGCGTGTGGGACTTCGGCACGAACGTGCTGCAACCGAGGGTGAGACGCAAACCGGGGGCTGCTTTTTTGATCGCCTTCATCATCGCCACGGTTTCTTCCAAATCCTCCGGTTCTTCGCCGGGAATGCCCACCATCCCGTAAAGTTTTATCCCCTTCAATCCCCCCGCTTTGGCATTAATTGCCGCTTCGATAATTTCGTCATTCTCCAATTTTTTGTTGATAATTTTCCGCAGGCGATCGCTCCCACTTTCCACCGCGATCGTGATGCTGCGGGTGTCCCGTTTCGCCAACGTTTCCGCCAGTTTTACGGTGACAGTATTTGTCCGCACCGAAGCCAAACTCAACCGCACGTCATCATATTTCGGCCGTCCGAGATAATCTAAAAGTTCTTCAAATTGGGGATGCTGCGTGACCGATGCCCCCAACAAACCCAGCCGTTTTGTCACGCTAAGACCCCTATCGATCGCCGGAATTAAAGAGTCTTCGATGCTGGCAGATCGGAAGGGGAGGGTCAGATAACTGGCGAGGCAAAAGCGGCACATTTCCGGACAACTGCGAACCACTTCCACCATGTAGATATTTTCCCACGCCGCCAACTCCGTCACCACCGTCGAGGCGGAGAGGACGTTTCCCCGGTAGGTTTGCTTTTTTACTTGCGGAGGAATATCGCCGTCAACGGGTTCGATAGAGGCGATCGCACCGTCCGGACCGGTGTAAGTGACGTGATACAAACTGGGGATATAAACCCCCGGAATTGTGGCGAGGTGGCGTAATTTTGTATCGCGATTTGCTCGTCTAACTTCCCGATAAGCGGTGATAAAATTGGGCAATAAATCTTCCCCGTCCCCCAATAAAATAACGTCGAAAAAGTCCGCGAAAGGTTCAGGATTCGCCGTCAACACCGGCCCGCCGCCGAAAATCAGCGGGTGAGAGTCGTCGCGATCGCGCGATCGGATGGGAATATTTAACCCCTCCAACTGCGACAAAATATTCACATAATCCAACTCCCAAGACAGGGAAAATCCCAGCAATTCCGGATGTTGGGGAAGCGGTTCCCGCCAGTCGGTAAACAGGCGACTCACCGCCACATCAGAACGCAGGGCCAAAGTCGCCCAAACCACCTGATATCCGAGGCTGGTAATTCCCACGCTATATTCGTTGGGAAACGCAAAAATAACGGGGATGGCGTCGGGTTCGGGAGTCGCCGGGGTAAACAGCAAACGTTCGCGATCGAAAGCGGAAACAGTCACGGGATAAAAGCTCGATAAATTGACATCTGGGGCGCCGGGTTCAGTGATATTTTAGCTTAAACCAGAGGATCGTCGAGGCGAGAATGAAAGTGGCGATATTCGTCAGCAGGACGGGAAGATCGCGAACCAGAGTCCCGTACACGATCCACAGAAACACCCCCGTACAGAAAATCACGAACATCCCCAAAGAGACATCGCGGGTAGATTTGGTTTTCCAAGTTTTGAGGGCCTGGGGGAGGAAGGCGATCGTCGTCAACATTCCCGCCAGCAGTCCGATTCCGGTAATCACGTTCATGGATAGATTCATAAATCGTCTCTGATGTTATAGCAATTGTTTCAAAAAACAGACGTAGAAGAGGACACCCCCACCCATCCCCAAAAATCCTTTCGCAAACAAGCGATCGCTTAAATCTGCGAAAATCTGCGTCATCTGCGGATCAAAAGAAAATCCCACTCACAAACGAGCGGGATCGGAGCAAATTTGAGCATTTAAGCTCTCAATGTGAGGGGTTTTCCTACATAGAGGATCCTACGCCGACGTAAGCTCCGTAGAAAAACAGACCGACGACAACGAGAACGCCCGTTCCGGCGATCGTTGCCACCAACCAAAGGGGAAGTTTAGCGTCTCCAGACACGGTTTTGTACCTCTCTCTTCAAAAATCAACTGACTGCACGGAAAACGGTCAAATTTTAAGGCAATTGCCAGTTAGTTAAAGAAGTAACTGGAAAATAGGATGCCGAGAACGAAAATGAGCAGCAAACCCAGATACAGAGAGGTTCTGTTTAATTCGACGGGCTGCTTGTTGGGATTAGAACTGCGATCCATAAATTCCTCCTATCGTTGAATGAACTGCATCGCGGCGATCGCGCCCAGGAAAAATACCGTGGGGACGGCGAGGGTGTGGACGGCCAGCCAGCGGACGGTAAAAATCGGATAACTTATCGGTTCGTTGGGATTTGCATTCGTCATTTTTTCGCGGTTCTCCTCAAAACTACTTACTTAATGAATTCGTCAATCTGTTTTTTGCTATCCAGGCGATCGGTGATGATCGGCAGCTCCTGACGCTCTTGAGTAAAATACTCATTGGGCCGGGGCGTACCGAAGGCATCGTAAGCCAGTCCGGTGCTGACGAACAACCAGCCAGCAATAAACAGAGCGGGAATCGTGATGCTATGAATCACCCAATAACGGACGCTGGTAACGATATCTCCAAACGGACGCTCTCCAGTGGTACCTGCCATTCAAATTGCTCCTGTAACCAAGTCAACAACGTATTCGGACTCTCGATCATATCTTATGATACGGGACGGAGGCATCGGTAACAAGTCAACTGAACCGACATTTGAAATCGACTTGTTTTTCCCTCAAACTGCCTCCGAGGGGGTTCCCGCATATCGGAGCAACGCCCCCTGTTGACCGAGTATAAATCCCCGGTCGGGATTCATGAACTCGATGCGGTAAAAGTTGGCGGGAACGTCCTCGACCCCGCGATCTTTTTTCCAGGTTTCACCCCCGTCAAAACTGCACAGGAGATTGCCGCTGCCGCCGCTGACCCAAATTTCCTCGGGGGTGCGGTAGGCCAGATCGAGCAGTCCCCAACTGGTGGCAAATTCCGGCTTGATCGGGTCGCTCCAGTTTTCCGGGTCCTCGGGATCGCTGAATCGGATTTCGCCGCCCCGGGCCAACATCCACAGGCGATCGTCCGGGGCGAAGCCAATTTTTTCCAGGCGTTTGGAACTGTAGCGGTTGTGGGGCGTCCAGGCTTTGTCCTCCCGTTCCCAAGTCGAGTAGAAGTTCCCCTTGGCGGAAACCGTGACGTACTCCCCTCCCTCGGAGCGGGACAGGCTGCGGATCACCCCGACCGCCTCTTCAACCAGGGCCTTCCAGTTTTGGCCCCCATCTTCGGTTTTGTAGATCGCCCCGACATTGGTGGTCATTTCAGCCGAGTTCGGCCCCACGGCGACAATGGTGTTGGGGGCGCCGGGCAGCTTGCTACTCAGGGCGATGCGAGTCCAGGACTGGCCTTCGTCGGTGGTGTGGAGCAAGACCGAAGGTTCCCCCACGATCCAGCCCTCGGAGCCTTTGAAGCTGACGGAGGTGAGCAGGAGATTTTCTTCGCCCAGGTCGAGCTGCTTGGTTTCCCAGGTTTTACCCCCATCTTGGCTTTCCAACAGGGTGCCGTCGCTGCCCACAACCCACCCGTGGTCCGAGCCGTCCACGAAGTCGATGTCCAACAGTTTGGCATCGGTGGCGACGGGAACCACTTCCCAGGGATTGTAACCCAGGTCTGCCGCGTAGTCACAACTCGCACAGAGCAAGGCGACGACGGTCAAAATGGCAATTTTTTTCAGAAATTTAGCGAATTGCATTTGATTCGATCGGTTTAAAGATTCCTTAACGCAAGGCGTACAAACTCATAAAAAACAAAAATCCCAAGGCGAGCCCGCCAAAAATGAGAAGATTTTTCTGCTGGGCGGTCAGCGTGTTGACTCCGAGGCCGAAGCCGAGATTTTCCTCAAATCCCGACGGCCCTTCCTTGGAGCCGATATTTCTGAATTGGCTCCGGGGCGCCCCGCAAACCGGACAGCGCCACCCCTTGGGCAAGTCTTCAAATTCGGTGCCGGGGGCAATGTCGCCCGACGAACTGCCTTTGGAGGGTTCGTAGACATAGCCACAGGCGTTGCACTCATAGCGATCCAGGGATTTGACTTCGGTGGCTTGCTCGCTCATAGTCTCGACCGGAGGGGAGTTAATTCTTAAAAGTCTATTACATAATATTACAGAACCTGAGAAAATTGAAGCCCGTCGGATGCGATCGCCCGCCCGAGGGCTCCCCGGCCCGGGGGATAGATTTATATAATTTGAAAAAACGCGCCACCCCGATGCGGCCAGACGGCCGGCACTGCACCGCCGGTCAGCCCCCGGAGCGTTGATGGCGCGGGTCCCCGAGTCCGGATGCAAATAGCGCTCTATCAAGTTTGGTGGTAAATTGAAGGCAATCGAACCTCGGTAGGGACGGGCGAGAATTGGGGTGCAGGGTGTGGGATGGCGGGGAAATTCCGACTCCCGACTCCCGAGTCCCAATTCCCGATCTCCCAAACCGCCAGTCTCGCACTGGAACACCCTTTGGAGAGATCGACCCGCGATCGCGGGTCGATCTCGCCGAAATAGAAATCCCGGGCCGCACCGAAACGGCCGGGGACAACGCCAGAACACTATAGCGCTCATTGAATTAACCGTGTTTGTCCTCAGTGGCTACGAATATTTCCTCGGCTTCCTGATCATTTGCAGCCTGGTTCCCCTCCTGGCTCTCGGAGCCTCCAAAATTGTCCGACCCAAAAGCCGCGGCGGTTCCCGCCGCACGACCTACGAATCCGGCTGCGAACCGATCGGAGGGGCCTGGATTCAGTTCAACATCCGCTACTATATGTTCGCCCTCGTCTTCGTCATTTTCGACGTGGAGACGGTGTTCCTCTATCCCTGGGCAGTAGCGTTTCACAAATTGGGGCTGCTGGCCTTCGTGGAAGCCCTGATTTTTATCACCATCCTCGTCATCGCTCTGGTTTACGCATGGCGCAAGGGTGCGTTGGAATGGTCGTAAATGGTTCATCAAAAATGACAACTCAAAGTCCCCTATCCGATAAAACAATTCTCAATCCCATCGAGCGGCCCCAGGTCACTCAGGAACTCTCCGAAAACGTCATTCTCACCACGGTAGACGACCTCTACAACTGGGCGAGACTCTCGAGCCTCTGGCCCCTGCTCTACGGGACGGCCTGCTGCTTCATCGAATTTGCCGGCCTGATCGGATCGCGGTTCGACTTCGATCGCTTCGGGTTAGTGCCCCGGTCGAGTCCCCGCCAAGCCGACCTGCTGATCACCGCCGGGACGATCACGATGAAATACGCCCCGGTCTTGGTGCGCCTGTACGAACAGATGCCCGAACCCAAATATGTGATCGCGATGGGAGCCTGCACCGTCACCGGCGGGATGTTCAGCATGGACTCCACCACCGCCGTCCGGGGTGTCGATAAACTGATCCCCGTGGACGTCTACATCCCCGGGTGTCCCCCCAGACCGGAAGCGATCATCGACGCGATTATCAAATTGCGGAAGAAGATCGCCAACGACTCCTTCCAAGAGCGGGGCAACCTGCAACAGACCCACCGCTACTACACGCGATCGCACCAGATGAAAGTGGTCGAACCGATTTTGACCGGCCAATACCTGGCCTCGGAAAGTCGCCAGGTGCCGCCCAAACAACTCACCGAGGCGATCGGGATGCCCGTCCCCCCCGCCCTGCAAGCCGATCCCGTCAAGAAGGAGGAACAGCGTGGCTGAAAACGAAACCGAAGCCCCCATCGTCGAAGCCGGCCCGGTGTCCAAATGGCTGAGTGAAAACGGCTTTGAACACGAATTTCTCGGCCCCAACCATGTCGGCGTCGAGATGGTGAAAGTCGATCGCGACTTTCTCATTCCCCTGGCTACCGCCCTCTACGCCTACGGCTTCAACTACCTGCGGTGCCAGTGCGCCTACGACGCGGGCCCGGGAGAAGATCTCGTCAGCACCTACCACCTGGCGAAAGTCGCCGACGACGTGGAACAACTCGAAGAAGTCTGCGTCAAAGTCTTCGTTCCCCGAAATGACCCCCGAGTTCCCTCCGTCTACTGGATTTGGAAGACGGCGGACTTCCAAGAACGGGAGTCCTATGATATGTATGGTATCGTCTACGAAGGCCACCCCAATCTCAAGCGCATTCTCATGCCGGAAGACTGGGTCGGCTGGCCCCTTCGCAAAGACTATATCTCGCCGGACTTCCACGAATTGCAAGATGCCTACTAGGGGGTTCCGGAGGCGGGGTTCTCGGGCGGCAACATGAAGGGTCATTCCGACGTTGGAGAATGGGAGATTGCCCCCGGGCAAATCCCAACTCCAAGGGGGATAAAATTGGGCATCCCCGGTTCAAAACCAAATTGCAATGTTTCTGGAAAGTCTGGTATATTTTCTTAGGCTCATGCTGTATTCAATGTGGTCTTAAGAATATGCACTCATAAGCGATCGAGTGTATTCTGTTCGGATTAAGTCGAGGAACAAGGACTTGGTCTTGCATAAACTGTCTTAGCCCAACATTTTGGTGGAGGAGTTCAAGCTAATGTCAAACCTTACAGGTACTAGTTTTCTAGATGTCAACGGTGACGGGGTACTCGGTCCCAACGACCAGAGACTGGCTGGCGCCACAGTATTTACCGATCTGGCTCCGTTCAATGCCGCCCTCGACGCGGGCGAGTTGAGCGGTGTCACCGATGCGAACGGAGGTTATACAATCGCCGGGTTGGAGGCTCTGGGGGCCGGGACGCCCTTCCAACTGCAACAAGCCCTGCCCGCCGGCGTGACGACCTCCGGGAGCAACCTGCCCGTCGATCTGAGCGTCCCCGCCGACCCGGCCGCCAACCTCGGTCCGATTCCCATCGTCAACAGCGTTTTCGTCCCCCCCGTCCCCCCCGTTCCACCGCCCACCGGTCTGGGTAACATCCAAGGGGTGACTTACGTCGATAACAACACCAACCGGATCTTCGATCTCGACGAACCCGTCGTCGGCGGCATTCCCCTGTTCCTTGATTTAGATAACAACGAAGTCCGGACGGCCAACGAACCCATTGCCGTCAGCCAACCCAGCGGGTTTTATTTCTTCAACAACCTCGTCCCCGGGACTTACCAAGTCAGACCGTTACTTCCCCTGAACGACCCCCCCTCCAGTGAGGAGCTGGCCCTGGTGGGGCTTCCGCCCATCACCCCCTTTGCCGAGGATTTCGAGGCCACCAATACCGTTCCGCAAGCAGTCACCGTTTTTGGCGGGGCGGTCACGTTCCAAGACCTCGGCTACGTCGTTCCCAACAGCATCTACGGTTTCGCGATCGAAGACCTCAACGGCAACGGCCTGGTCGATGCCGGGGAACCGGGAATTCCGGAAATTACGGTGACGGGCGGCGGACAAACCGCACTCACCGATCGCAACGGCTTGTACGTCCTCCAGGGCTTGGACACGGGCTTCGGTGAGATTTCCGATGAAGAGCGGGCTCAAAACCCCTATCTGCTCTACACCCTTGAGAATAATCCCGAACTGTTGGCGACCAGCTTCCCGGTGGAAGCCACCAGCCCCAGCAGCAGCGTCGTCCTGACCAATCCGCTCCCGGGGGTGAATGACTTTGACGTGGCTTTGCCTCCCGACCAGAGCGCTCAGAAGAACTTCTTCTTCAGCGTTTCCCCGGCTTTGATCGGAGGAGGTGGAGTCCCAGATACCGTCACCGGTTTCGTGTTCACCGATGTCAACATCGACAGCGGTTACCAGATTGGCGAACCCCTGATCGAAGGTGCCACGGTTTACATTGACATCAACAACAACGGACAGTTGGATAGCGGACCCCTGACGGTCTTCGATCCGGTGACGGGAACCGATATCATCGCCCGCGACGCCAACGGCAATCCCCTGCCCGCCGAGCCGAGTACGGTGACGCTCGAAGGTGGAAACTACGGAATCTTCGAGGTTTCCCGCTGGTTCTCTTCCACCGAGCTGTCCGCACCTCCGGTTCTCGTCGTCCGGGCTGAAGCCCCGGCTAACTTGCCCTTCCAGACCACCGCTCAACCCGTCATCGCGGGTGACGGCTTGGCACTTCTGGCCAGCAACGGTGCCTCCGGCGTGCCGTTCGGCTTCTCCGAGTTCCCCGTTCCCGTCGTGTAGGCGGCGGTGGAGACGGTCTCGGGCTTCCATCTGACCGGTATGACCCGATGAGCTTTCATCACCCCCGGCCGGAGTCAATCGGCCGGGGGTGATTTGTTGGGTCTCTGTGCGCCTTGCGATTTGGTATCAAAATACTCAGATTTTGTGGCGACGAACCATTATTCTGTAGGTAGGGGATTAATGGGAGTTTAAAAGGTTAAAAGTTGTCTGCACTCTCAACTGTCGAAACATTTCCCGCCACCGTCTTCACCCTGGACAATGGGCTGACCGTCATCCACCAAGAAATGCCGGCGACGCCCGTCGCGGTGGTCGATGTGTGGGTGAAGGCCGGCGCGACCCGGGAACCCGAACCCTGGTCGGGGATGGCCCACTTCCTGGAACACATGATTTTTAAAGGCACCGATCGCATCGCCCCCGGTTTGTTCGACTGGGCGATCGAGAGCCGGGGAGGAGTCGCCAACGCCGCCACGAGTCACGACTACGCCCACTTCTTCATCACTAGCGCCGCCCAATATTTGGAAGACACCCTGCACCCCCTGGCCGACCTGTTGCTGCACGCGGCCATCCCGGAGGACGAGTTCGCGCGGGAGCGGGCGGTGGTGTTGGAGGAACTGCACCAATCCCAGGATAGCCCCGATTGGGTGGAATTTCAGGCGATGATGGAGACGCTGTATCCCAATCACCCCTACGGGCGATCGGTGTTGGGGACCGAAGAGACGCTGATGGCGCGATCGCCCGAAGAAATGCGCCGCTTCCACCGCTGCCACTACCAGCCCGAAAATATGGCCGTGGCGATCGTCGGAGGGGTGGACCAGGGGCGGGCGCGGGAGCTGGTGTCCCGGGCTTTCGGCTGCTTCAGCAAACCCGAAGATTGCCCGTCCACCAATGGAAACGGGGCCCCCCAACTCACCGGCATCCGCCACGAAGAATTGTTGCTCCCCAACGTGGAACAGGCCCGGATGACTATGGCTTGGTCGGGGCCGGGGGTGGAAAATCTGCGCCACGGCTACGGTTTAGACCTGCTGTCGGTGCTGCTGGCCGAGGGGCGAACCTCCCGGCTGGTGCAACTGCTGCGGGAAGATCGGCAGTTGGTGCACGGCTTGAGCAGCGGTTTCTCCCTGCAACAGGAGTCCAGCCTGTTCACCATCAACGCCACCCTGGAATGGGAAAATGTCGAAGAGGTGGAATACCTGATCTGCGAGTGTCTGGCCGAGATCGGCGATCGCCCCCTCGCCCCGGCCGAACTCGATCGCGGCAAGCGACTCCTCTGCAACGACTACGCCTTTTCCACCGAAACCCCGGGACAACTCGCCGGTTTGTACGGCTACTACTTCACCGTCGCCCAACCAGAACTCTCCGTCACCTATCCCCGACAGATCCAATCCCTCAACGCGGCCGAATTGCAGCAGATCGCCAAAACCCACATTAGCCCGGAACGGTACGTCATGACAGTGGTGAAACCGCTTTTATAATTAATAATTAATAATTAATAATTAATAATTGAAGGAACGGGTGGGCAACCGGGGACGGTTGCCCCTACACATTTGATTCCCGATACAATAAAGGTGGGCAACCGGGGACGGTTGCCCCTACACATTTGATTCCCGATTCCCGATTCCCGATTCCCGATTCCCGATTCCCGATTCCCGATTCCCGATTCCCGATTCCCTACACCCTACACCCTTCCCGATACAATAAAGGCTGTTGTCCTGACGTGCGATCGCATACCATGTCCATCTCCTCGAACTGCCCGTTTCCCCCGGAAGAAATCGCCGCCGAAGGCCTGAAGCCGGAAGAATACCAAGAAATCGTCAACCGTTTGGGACGGCATCCCAACAAAGCCGAACTGGGGATGTTCGGGGTGATGTGGAGCGAACACTGCTGCTACAAAAACTCCCGCCCCCTCCTGAAACAGTTCCCTACCGAGGGCGATCGCATTTTGGTCGGCCCCGGGGAAAACGCCGGGGTGGTGGACTTCGGCGACGGACTGCGGCTGGCCTTCAAAATCGAATCCCACAACCACCCGTCCGCGATCGAACCCTTCCAGGGCGCCACCACCGGCGTCGGGGGCATCCTGCGGGACATCTTCACGATGGGCGCCCGCCCCGTCGCCGTATTGAACGCCCTCCGCTTCGGTTCCCTGGAAAATCCCCGCACCCGGCAAATTTTCCAGGGCGTCGTCGCCGGTATCGCCAACTACGGCAACTGCTTCGGCGTGCCCACCGTCGGGGGCGATGTCTATTTTGACCCCGCCTACACCGGCAACCCCCTCGTCAACGCCATGGCGATCGGAATCATGGAAACCCCCGATATCGTCAAATCCGGCGCCGCCGGCATCGGCAACCCCGTCTTGTACGTCGGTTCCACCACCGGACGGGACGGCATGGGCGGTGCCAGCTTCGCCAGCGCGGAACTCAGCGAAGAATCCGCCACCGATCGCCCCGCAGTCCAGGTCGGCGACCCCTTCCTGGAAAAATCCCTCGTCGAAGCCTGCCTGGAAGCCTTCAAAACCGGCGCCGTCGTCGCCGCCCAGGATATGGGAGCGGCGGGCATCACCTGTTCCACCTCGGAAATGGCGGCTAAAGGGGGCGTGGGGATTGAATTAGACCTGGATTTAATTCCGGTCCGGGAAACGGGCATGGTCCCCTACGAATATTTGCTCTCCGAATCCCAGGAGCGGATGTTGTTCGTCGTCCAAAAAGGCCGGGAACAGGAACTCATCGACATTTTCCACCGCTGGGGACTCCACGCTGTCGTTGCCGGAACGGTGATTGCGGAACCCATCGTCCGCATTTTATTCAAAAAAGAAATCGCCGCGGAAATCCCCGCCACCGCTTTGGCCGACAACACCCCCATCTACCACCGGGAACTCCCCCCGGAACTGCCGGAGTACGTCCAAAAAGCCCGGGCCTGGATGCCGGACACCCTGCCCCCCTGCACGACGTCGGGCATCGAACTGGCGGATGGGGTTTCGACCTGGAATCAAGTGTTGCTGACGCTGTTGGATACGCCCTCCATCGCCTCGAAAGCGTGGGTGTATCGCCAGTACGACCACCAGGTTCAGAACAACACCATCATCGTGCCGGGGGGGGCGGATGCGGCGGTGGTGCGGTTGCGTCCCCAGGGAGCGATAGGTGCGCGATCGCGGATCGCCACCCCCTCCCAAACTTGGCCGGGGGTGGCGGCAACGGTGGACTGCAATTCCCGCCACGTCTACCTCGACCCCTACGAAGGGGCGAAGGGGGTGGTGGCCGAAGCCGCCCGGAATTTGAGCTGCGTGGGGGCCGAACCCGTGGCGGTGACGGATAACCTCAATTTCGGCAGCCCGGAAAAAGCGATCGGATACTGGCAGTTGGCCCAGGCCTGTCGGGGCATTTCCGAGGGCTGTGAGGCGTTTTCGACTCCGGTGACGGGGGGGAACGTTTCCTTGTATAACGAGACGCTGGATGCGGACGGAAACCCCCAGGCGATCTATCCCACGCCGGTGGTGGGGATGGTGGGATTGATTCCCGACCCGGCCCAAGCCTGCGGCCAGAGTTGGCGGGAGGAGGGCGATTTGATCTACCTGCTGGGGGTGGCGAATTGGACGGACGACGATCGCAATTCTACCCACGTCACCCTGGGGGGGTCGGAATATTTGGCGACGGTACACGGTTTGGTGGCCGGAGAACCCCCCAAAGTGGATTTCGAGTTGGAACGGCGGGTTCAGGAGGCCTGTCGGACGGGGATTCGCCGGGGTTGGGTGCGATCGGCCCACGACTGTTCGGAAGGGGGTCTGGCGATCGCTTTGGCCGAATGTTGCATCGGCAACCGGCTGGGAGCTACCATTAACCTAGAATTAACTTCGGATTCCCCCGAACGGTGGGACGCCATCCTATTTGGAGAGGGGGGGGCCAGAATTTTGGTTTCGGTTCATCCCCGGCAGCAACGGGTTTGGGAGGATTATTTGCAAGAAATTTGGGGAAATCCTGGCCGGAACTGGCACCATTTGGGTACAGTAAATGCAGCGCTTTCCCCCCTGCGAATCGCGACATCTCATAACCTGACGTTAACTGAAGTC
The DNA here is from genome assembly GCF_055795065.1 of Lyngbya sp. CCY1209. Classification (NCBI taxonomy): domain Bacteria; kingdom Bacillati; phylum Cyanobacteriota; class Cyanophyceae; order Oscillatoriales; family Microcoleaceae; genus Lyngbya; species Lyngbya sp. CCY1209. Next base: position 25,953 of record NZ_JAYFER010000680.1, on the reverse strand, counting down.
GGGATGTCCGAGATGTGCGATCGCTACGACGGGGCGATCGAGCGCCGTCTGACATAGTACAAACGCCTGTTGTGGGCGCGAATCCTCCCTTTGCTCATCGATTTGGCATCTCAGATTGAACGGTCAGTATCAGTCTTGTCTATGACAATCATCCGTTTTAACAATCTTTTTCGGGGGGCGAGCGATCGCGATCGGTGCGATACCGACCCCCCCCAAAAAAATTAAGAAATTGTTAAAATAAAAGCGGAGATTGTCCGAGACTGTCGCATTTTTTTAAGGTCCATTTCCGGTTCATCACAATCTGAATTCACGAGCTTTGCATCACCATGATTCCTAATAAGTCCCGCGCGATCGACGACCCCGGCCCCGCCGAATTGCACCCCGACAAACCGGAGGAAGCCTGCGGCGTTTTCGGGGTCTACGCTCCCGCCGAAGACGTCGCCAAACTCACTTATTTTGGTTTGTACGCCCTCCAACATCGAGGTCAGGAATCGGCAGGAATCGCCACCTTTGAAGGGGATCGCCTGCACTTGTACAAGAACATGGGATTGGTTTCCCAGGTCTTCAACGAATCGATTTTGCAGCAGTTGCCGGGGGATCTGGCGGTGGGCCACACCCGCTACTCGACCACCGGATCGAGCCGGGTGGTGAACGCCCAACCCGCCGTCGCCGAAACCCGCCTGGGGGCGGTTGCTGTAGCACACAACGGCAATTTGGTCAACGCCGCCGAGTTGCGAGAGGAGATGACCCGGCGGCAATTCGATTTTGTCAGCACGACGGATACCGAATTAATTGCACTGGCGATCGCTTCCGAGGTGAATCGCGGGAAAGATTGGTTGGAAGCCAGTATCACCGCCTTCGAGATGTGCGATGGAGCCTACAGTTTGGCGATCGGCACCCCGGCGGGATTGATGGGCGTCCGCGACCCCCACGGGATTCGCCCCCTGGTGATCGGCACCTTGGGAACCACCCCCCAGCGGTACGTCCTCGCCTCGGAAACCTGCGGGTTGGACATCATCGGCGCCGAATACCTGCGGGACGTGGAACCGGGGGAACTGGTTTGGATCACCGATGAAGGCATGGCGTCCTTCCACTGGAGTCAAAAACCCACCCGGAAATTGTGCGTATTTGAGATGATTTATTTCTCCCGGCCCGATAGCGTCGTGGAGGGAGAAACCCTGTACAGCTACCGCCTGCGGATTGGCCGGGTGTTGGCGAAGGAATCATGCGTCGATGCCGATATCGTCATCGGGGTTCCGGACTCGGGAATTCCCGCCGCGATCGGATTTTCCCAAGGGTCTGGCATCCCCTACGCCGAGGGGTTGATTAAAAACCGCTACGTCGGCCGCACGTTCATCCAACCCACCCAAAATATGCGGGAATCCGGCATCCGGATGAAGTTGAATCCCCTCAAAGACGTGTTGGACGGCAAGCGGGTGATCATGGTGGACGATTCCATCGTCCGGGGCACCACCAGCCGTAAAATCGTCAAGGCGCTGCGGGATGCGGGGGCGACGGAGGTACACATGAGGATTTCCTCTCCCCCCGTCACCCACCCCTGTTTCTACGGCATCGATACGGACAACCAAGATCAGTTGATCGCGGCGACCAAATCCGTCGAAGAAATTCAAGCTCAAATCGGGGTGGATTCTTTGGCGTATCTGAGTTGGGAAGGGATGCTGAATGCGACGAAAGAAGATCCCAACAGTTTCTGTTCGGCTTGCTTTACCGGAGATTATCCGATTGATGTACCTGAAACCGTGAAGCGTTCTAAATTGATGTTAGAACAGCCGATCGAGGTTTAATTCGGGTTGTTTTTAATTCATGTTCTGTCGGGGTAATTCGCAAATTGCCCCGACATTTTTTGAGATTGGAGAAGAAACCGGGTTTCTAGGAGGGTGTCGGGTTGTTGATCGAGAGGTTGCCAAGAAACCCGGTTTCTAGAGCTGTCTCGCTGGGGGGAAGAAACCAGGTTTCTAGGAGAGCGTCAGGTTGTTTATCGAGAGGTTGCCAAGAAACCCGGTTTCTAGAGATTACAAATGTTTTAATACCGTCTCCAGGGTTTCCAACGGTTTGGCTTCGTGGGTGGCGGGGTCAAATTGAAAACGTCCTGAAAAGTTGGTTTCGCCGTACAGGTTGAGGGTGACGCAGGGTTCGTCCCCCACCGCTTCGACGGCGTGGATGGCCTCCGTCGTCAAACTGACAATTTCCCCCACCTCCAAAATCTGTTCCCCGACCGTTTCAATTTTATCGGGAAATTGGGCACTCGGCGATCGCATCCAAGTGATATTTTTCGCCCGTCCTTTCACCACCGCCAAAATCCCCCAAGTTCCGTGATTGTGAATGGGGGTGGAGGCGCCGGGTAACATGGTTTCCATTTGCAGGGTGAGGGGATATCCGGGTTCGTCGTATAAAAGAGCGATCGCGGTTTCTTTTCCGGGTTGGGGTTCCGGAATTTTTGTCGTCACCCAGTAGGTTTTCAGCATGAGTTTGCGGACCAGCCGCCGCAGGGATTGTAAAAATACGTCCTCTGTCTGGTCTTCTTCCTCGGCGACATCGAGAATGCGATCGACATCCGCGAGAAAGTGAAAGAGGCGATAGTCCTCGCACTCCGTCAGCAAATCCCACTGTTTGGGAGGGGGGCAACTCACCCATCGGCCGTCCCCCGAAATCAACCAATCTCGCTGCTGCATGGCGACCTCCCCCAAGCCACAAATTCTCACGATTCAGCGTCTCACGGCGATCGCCCCGATTTCTGTTCGCCATGAACTTGTCGGGGGAGAGAAAAAAAATTTGCGTAAAATTCTGTATTTCGGCCGATAGGTATGATAGGCGCGATCGATTTTGATGGGGGAGTGCGATCGCGTCCCGTTTGTATGGCTCGGCGCGATCGCCGTCCGATACCGTGATTTAGGAAACTTTACAGTAAAAAGTTCGGCACTGTTTGATAATAAAAGTATAAACCGGAGGAATTGGCCGCGTTTATGAGAAATCATTCAGCTTTTAAATGTCGCGATCGCCCGTCTGGCAAAGGCTTCGGACGTTCTCGGGGCGGGGGGTCGGTGGAAAAAGTGTTGCATCCTTTTTTAGAACTTTTGCCGGGGGAGGGGCGATCGAGATGGTAAATGCGATCGCGATCCAGTTCATTCTTTGGATTTTGGCCAATATACAGTGAGGTTTCACGATTGAGATGGTTAACTTTACAGCAAAAAATCAAGCTCTACAGGTCATCCAACAAGCTGTTTGGCATTTGGCAAATTGGGCAAACGCCAAGTTGCCACAGAATTTCAGCGTTTCAGAAGATAATCCGGCGATCGCCAGAGCCAAACAACTGTTATCTTGGACGGAGACAAGTCAGATTAAACCTTTGCATCTATTGTTTGATGCAGTTAATCTCTCCCAGGGACAATCTCAAAAGCATTATGTACCGCCTATCTCAATTCAAGATAGCGATCCGACAATTCCCTATCCCACAACCGAACCCGTTCAGCAAAACCAAATTGATAATCTACAGCGCCAAATTCGTAAAACCCTCGAGTCTTTAACCGAAGCAGATTGGAAAAATTTGTCCCTGCTAACCTTGATTTTAGAAAAATTCGGTTCTCATGTAGCGTTAGAATTTGACAACGTTGCCCTATATGATTTGGCAAAATCAACGGCTGCGATCGCGGCCATTATATCGGGCAACCCTCAAGCTCATAACATCAGTTTAATAGCGGGTGATTTGTCCGGCATCCAAGACTTTATTTATACAATTTCATCGGATGGGGCATTGAAGTCACTGAGAGCCAGAAGTTTTTATCTAGAATTGGTAACGGAAGAAATCGCTCAACAACTGCTCATCAAATTAAATCTACCTCGCACTAATATTATTTATGTTGGGGGTGGAAATTTATATCTTTTAGCTCCCGAGCAGAAAGAACATGAAAATTGCGTGCAAAAAATACGAGATAGTTTCAATGAATGGCTGATCGATGAATTTCAAGGTAAAGTATTTTTAAGCTTGGGTCATAAAAATTTTGATATCGCACAAATTAGCTCCGCCCAATTTTCTGAACAATGGGCAACCGTTACTCAAAACCTGGCTCAACAAAAAGCCCGCAAATTTGACCGTCATTTTGAGAAAGTTTTGGCAATTCAGGAAACTTACGAACCTTGTCGAGTTTGCCATCGAGATGATGAGGAAAACTTGCAACCGCTCAACGATCAAGAAGCCGATTCTGTTTTGGCTTGTCCGATCTGTCGGCGGATGTTTCGCCTGGGCAGTCAGCTTTTTCGAGTGGACGCTATCGTGCGATCGCCAATTCGAGATAGTCTTCCAAAATCCTTAGATCGTTTGCAAATAAAATTGCCAGATAGAACCGTTTGTTATCACTTATTTCGAGACAAGGAGCAAGTTGAAAATTTACGAGATTCGGAAACGGTTTTTTGGGTCAACAATTGGACAGTTGCCGATTATCAAAATCATAAATCCGTGTCTCTGTTGCTCGGCAACTATGCTCAAAATAGCCGGGAAGAATACGGGACAATGAGAGCCAATGAAATGGCAGATATTGCCCAAAAAGATGGTTGTATTCCTAGAATTGGCTATTTGCGAATGGATGTGGACAAATTAGGACAGATTTTTGCCAAAGGCTTGGGAAATAATCAAACCTTGCCTCGGTTGGCTGGTTTGTCACGACAGATGAGCTACTTTTTCAAAGTTTATTTAAATAGTCTGGCTCAATGTCGCAATCAAAATTTACATGATACCGTCGTTCAAAGATTGACGGGAGAGCGAAAAAATTTGGTATTTATTTATGCTGGAGGAGATGATTTATTCGTGAGCGGTGCATGGCATGAAGTGGTCGAATTTGCCTTTGATGTCTATCAGTGTTTTCGGGCTTATACAGGAAAACATCCAGACATCAGCCTTTCGGGTGGAATTAGCTTATCCGTACCCAAATTTCCTCTCTACCAAGCAGCCGAAGAATCTGGCAAAGCAGAAGAAAAAGCCAAAGCAAATGGTCGGGACAGCTTAGGATTGTTTGGCAGTGTCTTTAAATGGGATGAGTGGTTGGGAACTTCACCAGAAGATTTGCAAAATATGCAACGGAGTCAGCAGGATTACCTCGATCGCGAATTGCAAAATTATCTGTCTGGCGAAATGAAACCGAGTCTTTGGGGAGTTTTGCCATTTGTCAAACAATTGGATCGCTCTCTACAAATCAACTATTCACGAAGTTTTGTAAGGAATCTCTTGGCAACGGCAGAACTTCAAGATAAAATGATCAAAGAATCCGTCAAAAAATCCCAAAAGGATCAGTGGGATATCCGTTACTTTCTGCACTTGCCAAAAATTGCCTATACTTTGGCAAGGCTACCAGCCCAAGTCCGGAATCATCCTGATTTTGAACCGATTCGTACTTCCCTAAAGAACCCCTATAATGCTCCCTATTTTCGGGCGATCGCCACCTGGCTGGAGCTACTCAACCGTTCTTCAATTAACCGTGAATGAAATTTATCCATTTCAGATCATGTTCGTTATGAATACAGGCAGTTACTATGACCCCAAATAAACCTAGACGCAACCCACAAACTCAGCCTCAAATATCTCAAAGCCCAGAGCAAGAGATAATTAAAGCAATTCACCAGTTGAACAATCAGAAAAATGGGACTCTCAAAGATTACCCCATTCGAGATCTGGTGAAACACGCTGAAATTTTTGGACCCTATCTAAAAAACAAGAGGTTAGAAACCAATCAGATCCGCAAGTTTTTGGATGCAATTAATCGTTTGAAGGCAAAGCTGGCTCAAACTGAAGAAAATCAGAATCAGCTTTTTTCCGAGATTGAACCGGAAATTGTACTTCTAAAGCCCAAGTTGGCTTATGCAGCAGCCAGACAAGAAGCAGCCAAACCTTTAAGTGATGTTATGTCTGCTGCTATTGACCAGGTACACTCTTTAGAAGACTTTGAGCGATTAGTTCAATTGATCGAGTCTGTTATTGCTTATCATAAAGCCGAAGGAGGAAAATAATGACAGTTATTGAAAGACCTCAAAAACCATTAGTTGGTAAGTTGAAAATCACCGGAACTCTAATTATTGAAACAGGACTACATATTGGTGGTGGTGGAGAAACGTTAGAAATTGGAGGACTGGATAAACCTGTGATTCGCGACCCGGTGAGTCAGTATCCTTATCTGCCGGGTTCTTCGATTAAAGGTAAATTGAGGTCAATTTTGGAACGATGGCTGAATAAACCTTTAAACCGGGGTGGAGGCAGCGGAACATACCGCTATGAAAGTGACGATCTGGAAAGTGGTTATACAGAGATTCAACGGGATCAGTATGTTGAATATGAAGGGGCAAAAACTTGTCAGGTTAGCCGTTTGTTTGGCTCCACTGGCGGTTCTAGCTGTTGGATTCCCACTGAGATCGCCCAGTCACAAGAATTAGAGGGGCAGGGAACTAAAACAATTGATGGTGTATCTCATACAAAAATTAAAGGCAGAAATTGTCCGGCTCGTTTGATTGTGCGGGATTGCCATTTGACTCCGGAATCGGCAGAGCAACTCCGCAACATTGACACGGGGTTGTATATGACTGAGTGGAAGTTTGAGAACGGATTAGATCGGGTGACAGCCGCAGCGAATCCCAGACAATTGGAGCGAGTTCCAGCCGGATCGAAATTTACCTTTGAAATGGTATATACCGTCGAGGATGAAAGTCAGGCGATTGAAGATGTTAAAAACTTGGCGATCGCCCTGTCAATTTTAGAAGACGATGCGTTGGGTGGACACGGTTCTCGGGGTTACGGAAAAGTGAAGTTTGAGAACTTTAATTTTTCTTACCGCGATGCCAAACAATACGAAAATATTGCCGGTGGCAGCGGTACTTCTATTAACTTTCCATCTGTCAAAAACACTTCTGAGTTTTTAAGCCGATTTAGTGAAATCCAATCTCAGTTACCAGGAAGTTAAACCTAAGTTATGAGCAACTACAAGCGAGTTAGCCTGAATTTTGGACAACATTCTGCCCATTTTGGTGAAGTCGGAATTGGAGTTGAGGAAACGAGCGAGCGGGTGCGATCGGATACATTATTTAGTGCATTGATTGTTACCTACGCTCGCTTGTTTGGAAAAGATGCCGTCGAAGATTTACTGAAGTCTTTTGACCCATCACCTCCTTTTCGCATCAGTTCAACATTTGTTTATTATGATGACGGAAAAAATAGGATTGACTACCTGCCAAAACCGCTCAAATTTCCTCGGGGATATCCGGTAGGGAATGACTTGGAATTTGCCAAGACCTACAAAAAAATTCATTACTTGCCTTTGGATGTTTGGCAACGTTGGTATCAAGGTAATGGGTTTACGAACGACGATCGCACCGAATTGATTGGCTATACAAACAAGACTAAAACCTCTGGTTCTCTTAATAATGCGGGAATCTTTGACTATAGCCAAACCTATCAAATCCATAAAACCCCGAAAGTGGCCATCGATCGCACGACTCGGGCGACGAATTTCTACCACACTGGTTTTGTTCAATTCGATCGCTCCTGTGGCTTGTACTTTTTGATCGAGTTTATTAATGCCGATCAAGACCTAGAAAATCGACTTCACGCAGCCTTAAATCTGCTGGGAGATGAAGGCTTAGGTGGTGAGCGATCGAGTGGTGCAGGACAGTTTGAAGCGACCTGGTCGGATTTATCAGATACATGGAAAAAGTTGCTCAACTGTTCTCAACCAACTGACTACAGTTTAATCAGTTTGCTTTGGCAAACTCCCATTCCAGATACACTCCATGCCGATCGCGCCAGCTATGGAATCTTGGAACGAGGGGGGTGGATTTCCTCTCCCTTTTCGGGGCGACAACTGCGACGTAAAAAAGTGCGGATGTTTGTCGAAGGCTCGGTATTTCCCGTGCGTCCTGACGGACAACTGGCGGATGTCACTCCCTACCAATTTCAAAAATTGCATAAAATTTATCGGAGTGGAATTGCTTTTAGTTTGCCCATTATTCTCTATTGACAATCATGGTTGCTTCTTCTAATCTTTCCAAGCCTCAAGTTTACGAAACTCGAACGATTACATTATCGAGTCCCCTGCTGCATATTGGGTCTGCGGTATCTCGGCTGAACCCATTTGAATATGTTCAGACAAGGCAAAAAGTCTATCTTCCAGATCAAGAAGCTCTGGCAAGGGAATTGCGAAATCGGGGAAAATTGCAGGACTATATTGGTGCGATCGAGCGTCGAGAAGAACTGACCGGTATTCTTCAATCAGCATTTGGTGAGCGGTGGCACGATGCTGAAGATTCTGTGGGCAATCGCATTTTTCCAGAAGCTGCGATCGATGCTAAGTGGACGGATGAAAGAGTTACCGATTTACGACCGATGATTCGGAACGGATTCGGACAGCTTTATATTCCGGGAACCTCAATTAAAGGTGCGATTAGAACAGCGATCGCATATTACTTGCTCAAAAATGATCAGGAGTATGGAGTACCCAATTCTAACCGAGTGAGTGCGATCGAGCAAAGACTCAGGCAGCAGTTGAATAATGGAGAGTTAAAACAAAGGTCAAAGTGGGCAGATGATCGGCTATTCATGGATAGTTTATTTTCTGATTTTTCATTAAACTACCAAGGGAAATCGATTTCAGCCCGTACCGGGCCAAACACTGATATTATGAGAGCCGTCCAAGTCACTGATTCTCAACCTTTAATTAAAAGAAAGGTGACGCTCAAAAACAACAAAATAGTTACTTTTAACATTCCCGCTGTAGCTGAAGTTATCGTTTCCAGCCATTTTGAGGATTGGAATGCCAAATACAGAGCTTCTATTTATGCAGAGGTTGTCCGAAATGTCAAAACGACTTTTGCCTTGGCTCTGGATACTGAAATGTTGTCCTGGTTCAAGCACAAGCAAGGGATGAAAATTCCGTTTCACTCTGTAGATGAATTGCTGAATATCTGTCAAACTTTTGCTCAAGATCAGTGGGATGGAGAATATGATTATTGGGCGATGGTGAAAAACAAACGGCATCAAGGTAAAAATCTTGATTTTGAAGCGATTCGAGATTTTTATGAAAAGGAAGAATGTCCTTATAATTTGCGAATTGGCTGGGCAAGTGGCATGACGGGAACAACGGTAGGATGGCTTTTTAAGGATGATTTGCGAAAACAGATTCGAGATACTTGTGGGATTAGAGCGCCCAACTTTGAAGCTCCAAAATCTCGTCGTACTGTGGTCGATCCTAGAGGAGATATTAAATATGTTCCGGGGTGGGTCAGATTTAAGGGATAATTAATTGATGCTGATTCGTTCGACTTGGACATTGACGGTTTCCGAACCGATGACACTTCCCCGATCTTACGGCTTAGAGTTGGTCAAGCAACTTCACCATAAATTGGGGTTAGAAATTGGTGGCGATATTATCCCAGATACCAGCTTTTCGACCATTAGAGGGCGGTGCTGGGGAGCCGGAGATTTTATCACGTTTCAACCGGAAGAGTTTTATCGTCTCACATTTTCTGGGTTGCAAGAAAAAAGTTCTAAGGCGATCGCATCTCTCGACCTGTCCGATGGCTTAGAATTTTTGGGGACTAAATTTTCGGTTGGCGATCGCCAAGATCAGATCGCGAGTTACGAACAGCTTTACACAACCTTAGTCGCTAATGAGCCGGAACCCATCCGCGAGTTTCAGTTACAGTTTACAACCCCCACTGCTTTCGCCCAGCAATCGATCAAGCTTCCCCTTCCAGTTCCCGGACTCATGTTTCGGAGTTGGCTGAAATCTTGGAATAACTTTGCTCCCATTTATTTGGGTGGGGGAGAATTGATTGGTTATTTAGCAAATGCGATCGCAATCAAGCGTCATCGCATTTCGACTCAACTATTCCGCATCGGAAAAGACTCGGCGACCGGATTTGTTGGCGAAGTCACCTTAAAGGCGCTGTACAAAACCGATCCTTTACTGGCGAACGTCGCCAACTTGTTAGTTCAATATGCTCAGTTTTCAGGAACGGGGATCAAAACTCGCTTGGGAATGGGCCAAACACAAACTGATTAGAGGAGTCATTAATCATGGCAAAACAAATCACAAAAATCCTTTCTTTTTTAGGATTTAACTCTTACCAAGTCACAGAATATCAACATCCTACAAAGTCAATCTCTTTGAAAACAAAATACTATCAAGAGGCTTTAGCTGAATTTTATCAGCCCGACAAAATGTATATTTTCTTAACTCCAAAGGTTGAAAATGAATGTCCCGGACATAAAGAAAAAAAAGAAGATCGCTCAAATTGGCATCAACTTGAAGAACGATTGGCAGAGAAATTTCCAAACATCGAGATCGTCCCAGTCAAAAACATTCCCGAGCGCAATAGTCCAGAAGATATATGGACTATTTTCAATAAAGTTAATGAATGTTTAGAAGAAGGCGATCGCGTCATTTTCGACATCACACATTCATTTCGCTCCGTGCCGATTGTTGCACTGTTGGCAGTCAGTTATTTTCGAGTTGTACGAAATATTGCTATCGAAGGTTTGCTTTATGGCGCGTTTGAAGCAAAGGAGAATGGCATTACCCCCACGTTTGACCTTTTACCAGTGGTCCGCTTGTTTGACTGGCTCACCGCAACTGACCAGTTTTTAAAAACAGGGAATGGTCAAGACTTGGCGCAATTGCTACAAGAAGCGGAAGGTCATACGCAAGCATTGGGCGATCGCATTTTAGAAATTTCACAAGGTTTGCAGTTATTGCGTCCGATGGATGTGATGACGGCGGCGGCTGCATTACCAGAGGATATTGAACAGGCTAAACCAGATTTAGGAAAAGTTGTGCCACCATTTGAGATGTTGTTAAATCGGGTTGTAGATGAGTATGGTCAGTTTGCCTTAGAAGAACCGCAAAATTATCAAGACAATGGCAAGGCTGCATTGCAGAAACAGCTTTTTGAAATTGAGTGGTATGCAAAGAAGGGTCTAGATGTCCAAGCTATATCACTGGCACGGGAATGGCTACCTTCTCTCCTTTGTTATCATTTTGAACTCGATCCAATGGATAAACAAACACGCGAAGAAATGGAAATCCTTTGCTGTGGTGGTAAAGTGGGAGATCGGGAGTCCATTTACCGCAGTCAATATAAAGAAATTGAACAATCTAAACGTAAGACGATCAATCAGTTGTGGAACAATCCGCCTTGTAAGTTGGCTAATTTACGCAATGATGTTCTACATTCTGGATTTCGCAAAAATCCGAAAACTGTGGCAGAAATTAAGAACACCTTACAAGAAATCTTACAACAACTGAATCAGATTGCTGTAGCCTGGGAGATCATCGACAAGCCGAGCTAGAGTTTTAAAAATTGTCTAGGGGGTAAAAAAATGTGGCTTTATCATCGATATAAAGTCCGTCTATTCCTCTGGATAATTGACTCTAATTCTAATCTTCTCCTGCTCTATTATCTAATTTGCAACAACCATGAGAAACACGCTCATTTGCACCGTCGGAACCAGCCTCCTGAACAACCTAAGACGATCGCCCGATTCGGACATTCAGGACGCCTTCAACGCCCACAACTGGCAGCAACTCTCCCTGTCCCTCCTCGATCGCAGCAACTCCGATCGCCTCTGCGGGGCGGAAATTAACTCCATCGCCAGCATTTGCGACAAGGGGTTTTTGCCAAATCGCCTGTCCCTGATCTTTCTCGTCTCTGATACGGACGACGGCAGGGCGATGGGAAATTTGCTGAAACTGTATTTTGATAATAACAAAAATCCCCTGAAATTTGAACGGGTTGAGTATCGCGTTTTGGAGGGACTCCGGGATGATAGTGTCCAGGATTTTCGACAAAAAGGTTTGAAAAATTTGGTTCGGGAAATTAGCACCGAAGTCCGCAAGTTCTCCCCGGAAGCGATCGCTATCAATGCCACGGGAGGCTACAAAGCCCAAATTTCCTTCGCGGGGATGATCGGACAGGCGTTGGGAATTCCCGTCTATTACCTGTTCGAGAAGTTTTCGGAGGTGATCGAACTGCCGCCCCAACCCGTCGCCCTCGATTTGGCGTTTTGGTTGAACAATTATTTGCTGTTTGAATCTCTGGAAACGGAAAATATCGTCGAAGTTTCTAATCTCGAATTTTCCCTCGAAGATCCCTACCTTCAATCTTTGCTCGATCGCGAAGCGGATTTGGTCTGTCTTTCGGCAATGGGGATCTTATTCAACGAGCGATCGCGCCTGCAATTCGCCAAACAGGAAACGGCGATTTTGTCCAGTATTCCCCAAAATGACACCGTTCCAGATCGCAAACCTATCAGTTTGCGAGACGATCATGGCAAAGATATTCTGGAAGATTTTTCTAAAAAAATTCGCCGTTCTCCCTACGTCCTTAAGATTGTAAATTCTTTGCCATTTAACCCCAATCAAACCAACCCAATTCGGCGCACTACTGCCGATGGGATTGTCGAGTTCGTCCTCACCTGGACGGATGCGGGTTACGGTTTGTGCATCCAGACGACGGGGCGAAATCTGGCGGAAACCAACAGTATCGCCATCCACCTGAACCAGGAATTTGCCGAGTAAGCTGTTTCGGCTGAATCCATATAACTGGGGGTGGCTCAACAGCCACCCCCACAGTATTTATCTGTCTAAAAGATTCTGATCGCGTTGATATAAGGGCGATTGCGGGGGTTGCTGCACCCGTCCCTGGGTGTACAATTCCGGATCGTCAGACATCATCATTTCCCAGCCGTTGCGTCGCAGGAGTGAGAACAGGGTGCGATCGCCCGCAATTCCCGCAGCCAGAGAAATTCCGAACACGAAAGCCGTACAGATGATGACGGTAAACAATCCCAAAGGCGCGATAATTAAGAACACCCAAGTTGCGACGGCATTGGCGATCGCGACCCCGATGCTGCGATACCGGATCAGCGTCCGGGCACTGGAACGGTTCATGATTTTAGACCCCGATTTTCAATTGATTTTTTTCACCAACAATTATATGCTAAAAAAACGAGATGACCAACAATTGAAACATTCTGTTTAAATACTATAATTTTCTTTACATTATCGCCATGACCACCCTTTACCTGACCGAACCCCAAACCGTGGTTCGGTATCAGAATCAGACCCTAAAAATTGAGCAGTCCGAGAAGTCCACAACCTGCCGCCTCGCCGAAGTTGATTTGATCGTCATCCTCCCCGGCGTGCAGTTGACGGATGGCGCGATCGCCCAACTCCTCGATCGCGGCATCGAAACCATTTTCCTGCGCCGGGACGGGCGGTTTCGCGGGCGCCTCCAGGGGCACTTCGCCACCAACCCCACGGTGCGACTCGCCCAATATCGCGCCCTGGACACCACCTTCGGCATGGCCCTGGCCCAACGGCTGATTTTGGGGAAAGTCAGAAACCAGCGGTACGTCCTCCAGCGGCGCAACCGGGACACCGGGGGGCGCATCGGACAACTCACCGAGGCGATCGACACCATCGCCTCCTACCTCCCCCGCCTCAAACAGACGGAAACCCCCCTCGATCGCGACGAGTTGATGGGTGTGGAGGGGATCTGCGCCCGCATCTACTACCAAGCCCTGACCCACTGGTTCCCCCCCGAGTGGAAGTTCGGGGGACGCAACCGCCGCCCGCCCCGCGATCCGGTGAATGCCCTGCTGAGTTGGGGTTACGGCGTTTTGTTGGCGCGGATTTTTGCCGCCGGCGTCCAGGCTGGGTTCGACCCCTATTTGGGCTTTTTCCACGCTATTACTCCATTTCGCCCCAATTTAGTCCTGGATCTGATGGAGGAGTTTCGCCCCGTGGTGGTCGATCGCGCCGCCATCGCTTTGGTGAACGGCGGGTTGATCGATCCGAATGATTTTGAACCGGCGCCGGGGGATGAGGAGGGGGTCTGGTTGGGGCAGACGGTGAAAAAGCTGTATTTGGGGCAGTTGGAACGCCAATTTCAGGACTCTATTTTATATCCGCCCCAAAATCGGAAGTTGAAATTGAGTCAGATCCTGTTGGAACAGGCGCGATCGCTCGGCCGTTGTCTGGTGGAAACTCGCCTGGACTACGAGGCGTTTACCTTGCGTTGAGCAAAGCCGGTATTGATATCAAATCCGGCGAAAACTCCGCTGGGGGAGGATCTGCAATGGTCGGGCTAATCGGGGGATCTGCATCAAAGCCCCCAGAATTGGGGGTTTGGGGGCTAGAGCCGATGTCGGTTGGGTTGAGGAACGAAACCCAACAGATTATCCGGACACCATAGGACTGATGAATCAAAAGATCGGACTTTTGACTTTTAACGTTTTGAGGAATGATTATGGCGAATTTTTGGTTGGTTTGCTACGACGTCCGGGACGACAAGCGCCGCAACAAGTTGGCGAAGTTGCTCGAACAGCGATGTCAGCGGGTTCAGTATTCGGTGTTCGAGTGTCCCCTGGAGGAAAAAGTTCTGGAGGATTTATTAAATAAACGATGGCTGAGGGTTTTGAAGTTGGAGGAGGATAGCCTGCGGGCCTATCCCCTCAATCCCGCCACCAAAGCCCAGGTGAAGGTGTACGGCGGGCCGGCCCCCTACGAGCCGCCGGATTTTCTCATTTTGTAGGGGTGCGATCGCGCTATTTTTGAAAGTTTTGGGGCTGGAATGCTTGTGGGAAAATCGTTTCAGCTTTTGTGAAGTTATGTTGCTTTTTTTAAGAATGTGGCGCGACGAGCAGGGACGCGGGAGTTGATGTATCCGTCAGCAAGAAAAAGAAAATTTTGTGTTTTTGGGGGTTGACAGTCTCGCGCAAGGGCTGATACTATAAAAACCATCGAAAACGAAGAAATTTTCTCGCGACAACAAAGCCCGTAAAGTTTTGTTAAGCAGTTTCTCCGTGCTCTCGCGCAAACGCACCTTGAAAACCGCATAGCGTATAGTTTCCAAAGGTATAGGGTTCTTTCCTACCTATTCCCCGCAAGGGGACGGAAACATGTGGGGTGGATACCCCAGTGTGGGTTGCGTCGCGCCCAAGTTCTTTCCTACCTATTCCCCGCAAGGGGACGGAAACTCCTTGCAGATTTGGATTGACAGATAGCCAAGGATTCCAGGTTCTTTCCTACCTATTCCCCGCAAGGGGACGGAAACGCCCCTCCGCCCGGTCCCGTATTGTACAAATAACGGTTGTTCTTTCCTACCTATTCCCCGCAAGGGGACGGAAACCTTCTCGTAGGGACATCAGGACATGCCCGATCAGGTTGTCAGTTCTTTCCTACCTATTCCCCGCAAGGGGACGGAAACCGGTTGCCTTCCGGCACCGCCTTCTTGCCATACTCATACAGCAGGTTCTTTCCTACCTATTCCCCGCAAGGGGACGGAAACCTCCTCTCCAAATATGAATGATTTACCCCCCATCTTATGTGTTCTTTCCTACCTATTCCCCGCAAGGGGACGGAAACGACGTCGAAGTCTTCGTCGTCGTCCTCCAGGTCGTCCAGTTCTTTCCTACCTATTCCCCGCAAGGGGACGGAAACTCCTCCAGGACTTCGGAGTCTGTTTCCAATACGTAGCGGTATGGTTCTTTCCTACCTATTCCCCGCAAGGGGACGGAAACGGAGGTTCCCTTCTTCGAAGCTTCCTCCTCAATCGGAGTTCTTTCCTACCTATTCCCCGCAAGGGGACGGAAACTCGTTTCTACCAGGGCACAGCCCCGGTAGGACCACACGTTCTTTCCTACCTATTCCCCGCAAGGGGACGGAAACCAGCCGGGATACTGCTTTATTCCTAGAGAAGTTCTTCAGTGTTCTTTCCTACCTATTCCCCGCAAGGGGACGGAAACTAACCTTATTTGATGCTCTTTATGAAGTCTTCAGCAGGTTCTTTCCTACCTATTCCCCGCAAGGGGACGGAAACGTAGGCGTCGTGGCGGCATGCCTGTGTTGAAATCAACTTGTTCTTTCCTACCTATTCCCCGCAAGGGGACGGAAACCTACGACACCTTGGAGGCCGCAGAACCACTGCAACCATTCAGAGTTCTTTCCTACCTATTCCCCGCAAGGGGACGGAAACAAAACTTGGAGCCCCTTCTCGGGGGTCTGCATCTGGACCCAGTTCTTTCCTACCTATTCCCCGCAAGGGGACGGAAACGGAGTCTCGGCCTGAGACGTTCTTCCAGGTCGGAAGCTTGCGAGTTCTTTCCTACCTATTCCCCGCAAGGGGACGGAAACTCTTGATAAACATCAGAAGGGGTCTCTACTCCCTGGTTCTTTCCTACCTATTCCCCGCAAGGGGACGGAAACTCGGCTTGGACGGACCTTGGCCTTTTTCACCCCGATGCTGTTCTTTCCTACCTATTCCCCGCAAGGGGACGGAAACATCACCCCGCCGTGACCATCGGAGGTCCGGCGCATCGTGTTCTTTCCTACCTATTCCCCGCAAGGGGACGGAAACGAGAAACAAAGGAACGCAACAAAGAGAAGAACTGGAAGCTTTCGTTCTTTCCTACCTATTCCCCGCAAGGGGACGGAAACGCGAGGGGCGGGCTTCATGAGTTTCTCGATGATGGACGCGGTTCTTTCCTACCTATTCCCCGCAAGGGGACGGAAACGGACGGTCATCAGTGCTTGAAGGGCCGCTTTTTTCTCGGGTTCTTTCCTACCTATTCCCCGCAAGGGGACGGAAACTAGGGTTAACCATGGTATTTGCCTCTATTTTGAACAAGTTCTTTCCTACCTATTCCCCGCAAGGGGACGGAAACTTATACCGAGATTTTCGGTAGAATGTTAAAATCATTAGTTCTTTCCTACCTATTCCCCGCAAGGGGACGGAAACCTCCATCCCTTCTGAAGAGATGTCGACTCTTTCAAAGACGCCGTTCTTTCCTACCTATTCCCCGCAAGGGGACGGAAACGACTGAATAGCCGGAAATCCTCTAGCCGGGAACCTCGGTGTTCTTTCCTACCTATTCCCCGCAAGGGGACGGAAACAAGTCGTGGCGGTACGCCTCCTCCCACCGGGCACGGACGTTCTTTCCTACCTATTCCCCGCAAGGGGACGGAAACATCCAAGCTACTGATAAACACTTGAGAAAACATTTTGTTGTTGGTTCTTTCCTACCTATTCCCCGCAAGGGGACGGAAACGTCGTTTCGATGAGACTACATCCACGGTAGGACCAGTTCTTTCCTACCTATTCCCCGCAAGGGGACGGAAACTTGCCATCGCTGACACGGGTCATTGTCTGGAAGTTCATGGAAAAGTTCTTTCCTACCTATTCCCCGCAAGGGGACGGAAACTCCGGCGACACAATATAAGACAACTACATAGTTATATAATCAATTAAGTTAACTACCAATTCCCGGTCAGGAGACAGAACTTTAAGCAAAAATCGCCACACATTTGCAGCCCAAAATACGGGCAAATTCACAATATAGCCGTGTCAAATGTTCGCAAAATTTCCAGCCGATCAAAGCCCCCAGAATTGGGGGTTTGGGGGCAAAAAAAATTAAAATAACTTCCCATTACTATCGTCGAAGCGAAAGAGTCCGATCGCCCGCTGGAAACGAAAAATTGACGGCGATCGCTCTGACGAATGCCATGATTTCAGCAATAATAAAAAACGGTTACGAACCCACCGGACACACCGTCAAACAGCGCGTGCAACTCTTACAAACCGCCATGTCCACCTGTCCGGTTGCCATCGGGTTTTGGGGACATTTTCGCACGCAAACCATGCAATCCGTACACCCCCCCGCCTCCGGCCGGCGACTCGATATTTGCAGGGGATAATCGGTTTTCAATCCCGTCAAAATCAACCGGGGGCCGAACCGGGGATGGACCAACAATCCGTAGGGACTCAGATTCCCCAAACCCGCTTCCACCGCCAGACGCGGCAAACTGAGTTGGGGCGAGAGGGGATCGAACGGTTCGGCCCGATATCCCGCCTCCCGCACCCCCCGCGTCACCTTTGACAAAAAAACTTTCGCCCGCGCGAAGGCCGTCGGATCAAAATCTTTCCCCCGCCAACGGTGCACGAAAACCAACGTTTCTCCGACTCTCGCCACATCGTCCGTTTCTGCTGTAATAAATGTGTCGATATCCGGCGGGGGGGTTTGGCGGGACTCCCATTGGGAGGTGAAAAAATAACCGGGCGATCGCACCAACAATAACCCCATCGGCATCACGGTGCCGAACACCCGAAGCAAAGTTTCATTCGTCGTCGCCGGTATGGTTTGAATTTCCCGCCGCTTCACTTGTCCTATCTTCTCTTCCTCCGAATTTCTTTTTTCTCGACGATCGCCCGCGCGATCGCCCCGTTGAAATGGGGAATTTCGGCGATCGCTCTCAAAATGCCCCGACCCACCCCTATCCCGTTTGATGACTAAAATCCTATATAATTATAACAAAAGAACCCGAAACGGTTCCGCGATCGCCCACAACGGACATTCACAGGAGACAATCGTGAAAAATTATCCCGAAATCGGCAAAAACTTCATGGCCGGAAGCAAAGAACTGGCCAAGGCCGAACCGGAAACGATGAAGGCCTTCAAATCCTTGATGATAGCCACCTCCGCCAAGGACGGCGCCCTCTCCCACAAGACGAAAGAAATGATCGCCCTGGCCCTCGGCATCGCCGCCCGCTGCGACGGTTGCATCGCCCACCACCTCCACGAATGCATCGAAGCCGGCGTCACCCGGGAAGAGTTGGTGGAAGTGATCGGCGTCTGTCAACTCATGGGGGGCGGTCCGTCCACCGTCTTCGGCGCCGACGCCCTGATGGCTTACGATCAGTTTATGGCTGAAAAGGGCTGATCTCGAAGTTTTATAGCAGTTGTCGATCTGTTGCGATACGGTTCGATCCGCCATTATCCCCCTTCAAAAGGGGGACTTTGACTCTCCGTAGCTGACTCATTTGAGAAACACCCGATCGTAATTTTAAATAGTCCTCCCCTTACCAAGGGGAGGGTTGGGTGGGGGCGATCGCATCTCGAACCCCACTGCATTCATCCCCACGGATAAACTGGGAAAAAGGCGATCGGCTATGCGATCGAATTGAATTTCGAGGAGGCGTAATCGGAACGTATGGAAAAAATGCGATCGGATTTTGCGTAAAAGTTGGCATTGCGGCCGATAGGTATGAGAGCACCCCGCATCGAGGTGGAACTGTCGGCGGTTTGGTTTTGATGGGAGGGTGCGATCGGCCTCCGAAGCCGTGATTTATAGCAACAGACTGCAACGGTTCGCACTGATCTGCCAATTTGAAACCCGCCTTGAAATTCATTTCAAGGCTCATAGCAAAAGTCCACTCAAGTGGACTCGGGACAGGCAATTGTATCCGAACTGCTACGGTTGCTATATAAAAGTTTACATTCAAAAGTCAATCAATGTTAGATAATAAAATATAAACCGGAAGAATTAGTCGCGTTTATGACGGATCGCTCGGATCGGAAAGGCGCGATCGGCTTGTCGTGATATGATTGTGGCGTTTTAAACCAAGCGTTGCCTTCAATCAAAAAAACGAATCAATTCAATTAGAGGAGAAACTCAAAAATGGCAATCATGATTCCATCTCCTATTCCTGCAAAAGCGAGTGAAGGAGAAAAAAAACTTTATGAAATATTGCGCGATCGGTTAGACGATAACTTTTATGTTTGGTATGAACCTCTGCTGAATAGTCATTGTCCAGACTTTATTATTTTAGGTCCCGATTTAGGATTGTTAGTAATCGAAGTGAAAGGTTGGTATTCTAATCAAATTAGGGAACCATCAGATACTAATACTTTTCAAATTGTTTCTTTGAAAGATGATGTAGAAAGTGTAGAGTGGCAAAAATCGCCTTTACGACAGGCGAATGATTATCTAGATAAACTATTAAATAATTTGCCCAAATATCGAATTCTCCAACAGCAGCAAGGTAAGCATCAAGGAAAAGTGGCATTTCCGATAGGTTTGGGTGTCATCATGTCAAACATTAACTATAAAAAAGCCACCGAGACTGATTTAGATAAGATTCTTCCTTATCCCCAGGTTGTCTATCGAGATGAGTTTTTAAATTGGCAAAACTTATCGACGGAAAATTTGTGCGATCGCTTGCGACAAATGTTTGTAAAAGCTTATTTCAATTTTGAACCACTAACATCAGATCAGATTAGTACAATTAAAGGCGTTCTCAATCCCGAAATGGTGATTAGAGATGAACCAGCAAAAACGACCAGTGTTAGAGGTAATTTTTATCCTTTACCTGATGACAAAATTCTGAAAACTCTAGATGCAAAACAAGAGAATTTGGCGCGCAGAATTGGAGAAGGACACCGGATTTTCTTTGGTGTTTCCGGATCTGGAAAAACTTTGCTTTTATTGGCTCGTGCCAAATTAATCCTCAATAATAATCCCCATGCTAAAGTTTTAATTGTCTGTTTTAATGTTAGTCTAGCATCTTACTTGCGATCGGTTATCAAAAATTCAGTCGTCGCAGATCAACAAAATAGAATCCTGGTAGAGAACTTCCATGAATGGTCAAAAATTGTAACTGGCAAATCCTTAGGCAGTCAACCTGGAATCAATTATGATGAATACGTAGGTCAAGAGACTTTGAAAGCGCTTTCACAAAAACACAGTCAAAAATGGGATGCAATTTTAGTCGATGAAGCTCATACCTTTGTACCAATTTGGTTTCGCTGTTGTGTTCAGGCATTAAAAGATCCGGAAAATGGAGATTTAATGATTGTTGCAGACGGTAGCCAAAGTCTTTATAAGCGAGACGATTTTACATGGAAGGAAGTTGGGATTAAAGCTGTAGGTCGAACCATTAGCAAGCGATTTGATTTAGACAAAAATTATCGTAATACTCAAGAAATTCTATCAGCAGCATGGACGATGCTTCATCATTCTGTGCCTCAAGATAAAGTCTCAGAAACTGATGAAATTACTTTTCCTATCGTTCTTCCCAGCCAAGCTCAACGCTCAGGTACTCGTCCAGAAGTTTATGTGACAGGTTCTTCTCGAACTCAAGAACAAGTGGTGACAGAGGAAATCAAAAAATTATTAAAATCTGGAAATTATCAACCAGAAGATATAGCTGTAATTCACCGTCAATCGAATAAAAAACAGATGAATATTTTTCAACAATACCTCGCCCAAGCCAATGTTTCATTTTATTGGGTTAGCAAAGGTCAGCAAAGTAAGAAGAATTATAGCCAAAGTCGTCCGGGTATTCGATTAATTTCTAGTTTATCATCTTTGGGTTTAGAGTTCAAAGCAGTTTTTATTATTTGGATGGAAGATTTTGCCCAATGCTCTGATAGTAGTGATGGGAGTATTCTTGCTCGTCGTCAGCTTTATGTATCCATGACTCGTGCTCAAGAATTATTGAAGTTGTTTATTTGTCAAGAAAATGCGTTAATCCGAGAGTTCAAAAATGACAAAAAATTTGATTTTGTTTATTTGTGATTTTTTCACAATTTATCGTTGATTAATTTTGGGGTCAATTGAAAATGATACAAGTTGGAAGAATCAAATGGTTTGGCGGTTTTAATACCCAAAGGGGAGTTGAAAACAACTATGGTTTTATTGAACGAAAAGGCGAAGCAGATTTATATATACACAAAAGTCAAGTAAAATGTGAATGTAGTAATTTAGTGGCGGGTAAACTTGTCAAGTTTGATTTGGGTTTCCATCCCTATAATCATCGAGAACAAGCTCAAAATTTAGAATTACTTAAATTATCAGAAGAGACGGCTTGTAATGTACTCCAAGCTTGTTTTGAACATCAAGACCCAAAAATATGGCAACCCATTATTAACCGATACTTATCGATGTTATCGGCTAATGAAATTAAAGATCAACTTATCAAAAAAATCAACAGTATCAAGCCTGAACAGCAATTGAGCTTGATCGAATCTCTTTCCCCGGAGTTTTTGTGTTCTCCTGATTTAAGAAATATTAGAGATTCTTTGCCTACAGACAAGCATCTACAGATATGCAAAAAAATGCTTCCTGCGGATGTTAACGGACAAATATCCCAAGAATTGAGAGAAGAAATTATTGGAATTTTGGACTCTGGGATTCATAATATTGATCGAGAATTATCAGAAACTATTGGGTTGTTTATCCCCGAACATCCTTATTTTAAAAAAGAATTGGGAAGGGATTATCTCAATAAATTTGGGATTAAATATTTGTATCACATGACACATATTTCCAACTTAAATTCGATTTTAGAAAATGGCTTGCTTTCTCACAATCTTTCTCATCAGGGTGGGTTTATAAAAACAGATATTTCCATGCAAGAAGCTCAGTCTTGGAGAACAAGATGGCATGGTCATGTTCCTTTTTATTTTAATCCCAGAAATACCATGCTCTATAAAAGACGGGATCTTCAAGATGAGATTGTCATGCTTGGCATTGATCCGATGTTAATCTTGGAAGAAGGAACATTGTTTTCTGATGGAAATGTAGCAGCGGTTGCTACAAATGTTTATCATGACCTAGCCATGCTAGAACAACTACCTTGGACAATCATAAAAGGACGTTCATGGAATGATGAAGATCCGGCAACAAAACAAAGGTATAAAATAATTATGTGTGCAGAAGTGTTAGTACCTGACCGAGTAAATGTGCAAAGCATTCTTAAGATATTCTGTAGATGGCCGTTTCAAATGCCAGCAGTTCGAGAGCTTATCCCTGATTGTGTTAACATATCGGTAGAAGTCAATCGTTCTCTATATTTTTGAGAGTTGCTAATGATTAAGTACACAGATACAACGGTGTTTAATGTGGAGTCCCAAACTATTGTCAATACGGTCAATTGTGTGGGAGTTATGGGAGCGGGTTTGGCTTTGGAATTTAAACTTCGCTATCCAGATATGTATGAAGACTATCTCAACCGATGCAAGCAAAAACAAGTTCGGGTCGATCATCCTTACCTCTATCGAGGTTATGAATCGCCTTGGATCATGAATTTTGCGACCAAAAATCATTGGAAGTATCCTTCAAAACTAGAGTGGATAGAACAAGGATTAACTTACTTTGTTGACAATTATGAAAGAGCAAAAATTGAATCAATTGCATTTCCGAAGCTGGGTTGTGATAAAGGAGGGTTAAATTGGCATGATGTTCGAGAAGTTATGGAAAAATACTTGAGTGATGTTGACATAGATGTTTACATTTGCTTGGATCGGGAATCTCATGCTAGTGGAACAGAAGGTTTGATGGTTGAGATGCTGAATAAAAAAAATAATCAATTCTGGATTTCTAAGTTAAAAATCCGCAGCAATATTGTCGATAAAATAAATTCAGCTTTGCCAATTCAACGTTTTCGGCAGTTGCAAAAAATTCCAGGAGTTGGTAAAAAAACTTATGAAGATATTTTTAAGCTGTTGTACTCAAAATCTCAATCCGAGATGGCTAAGAACCTACACTCTGACAAACAATTAACTGGTGGAGACAGTGAAAGAGAACCAACCCAACTACAATTGCTATTTTAATTACAGACAATTCTTTTCTTGTTGGGACTGACGCGACGGTAACATATTCCATTCCATTCTCTATCAGGGGGGGCTGTTTCGCACTTTACGATCGCCCCCTCTCCACCCCATCCCCCCATACAAAATACTCCGGGGCTTGACATTTTGCAGAAAAAGTGCTAGGTTCAACAGCTAATCCAAAATCCCAACGCCAAATCAAAAGACGATCGCACCCTATTGAAATTGCGAGTTATCCAACCTTTAATCAAAAACGAAATAGGCTAATCCAATTTTGGGGCAATTGCTGAAAATACACCCAAAGAATCGATATGTAGGACTTTGAAAAGCCCTTGTAATCAACTTTTGACTTTTGACTTTTGACTTTTGACTTGCGCGTAGCGCTATACTCGTCTGAAGCGTAACACTCGACAGCATGAACCAAACCCCCACCCCCGCTTCCGACCCCGCCGGAGACATTCCGAACCCATTTGATGTCCTCGTCGTCGGCAGTGGCGCCGCCGGACTCTACGCCAGCTTGTGCCTGCCCTCCCATCTGCGGGTGGGGTTGGTGACGAAGGACAACCTCGAAAGCGGTTCGAGTCCGTGGGCTCAGGGGGGCATCGCCGCGGCTATCTACCCCCCCGACACGCCAAACCTGCACCTGGAAGATACCCTCAAAGCCGGGGCGGGACTGTGCGATCGCGAGGCGGTGCAGTTTTTGGTGGACCACGCGGCGGAGGCGATCGCATTTTTGGTCAACCTGGGCGTCGATTTCGATCGCAAGGGGGAAAAATTGGCCACCACCCTGGAAGCCGCCCACTCCTTCCCCCGAGTCCTCCACTCCCGCGACACCACCGGACGGGCGATTGTGGACGTATTGATGGCGACGGTATTGGAACGCCCCAACATTCAGGTGATCTCCCAGGCGATCGCCCTGAGTCTGTGGCTGCACCCCGAAACCGGCCGCTGTCAGGGCATCAGCCTCCTCTGCGACAACCAAATTCGCTGGATGCGGGCCAAAGCCGTGGTCCTGGCGACGGGGGGCGGCGGCCAGGTGTTCGCCAAAACCACCAACCCCGAAGTCAGCACCGGGGACGGGATCGCGATCGCGTGGCGGGCGGGGGCCGCGGTTCGGGATCTGGAGTTTGTCCAATTCCACCCCACCGCACTGATGAAACCGGGGGCGCCCCACTTTTTGATCAGCGAAGCGGTGAGGGGAGAGGGCGCCCATTTGGTCGATCGCGAGGGGCGGCGGTTCGCCTTCGACTACCACCCCTCCGGGGAATTGGCGCCGCGAGATGTCGTCAGTCGGGCGATCTATCTCCACTTACAAAATACCGCCGAAAATCCCGCCGAAGCCAACGTTTATTTGGATATGCGGCCGATCGCACCGGACAAAATTCGCCGCCGGTTTCCGAATATCATCCAAGTGTGCCAGCACTGGGGAATCGACGTTTTCAACGAGTTGATGCCCGTCGCCCCCGCCGCCCACTATTGGATGGGGGGAGTCGCCTGCGACGTGATGAACCGCACCTCGATTTCGGGATTGTACGCGATCGGAGAAACGGCGAGCACGGGGGTGCACGGCGCGAACCGGTTGGCGAGTAATTCCCTGCTGGAATGTTTGGTTTTTGCCTCCCAGTTGTCGAAGATTGAAAGCGATTTAAATAAGGAGATGAATGGCACAGCCGAACCGTCCCCGGAAACGGTCGAAATCGACGATCGCCCCGTCCCATCCGGCGACCGCATCGCCAGTTTGCGGCAGGATTTGGCAGCTTTGATGTGGGATAGCGCCGGAATTTGTCGCACCCGAGAGGTTTTGGAAGCGGCGATCGCCACCGTCGAAGGTTGGCGAAAGGAGGTGGAAAACCTGGAAATCAGCCCCTATTTACTCGCTCCAAATCCCCAAAAAACCGTCCGATTTACATCCCCGGAAACCGGCAAATATCTGAAGTCCGTCGCCGAACTTCTCAACTTATTAGATATCGCCCATTTAATTTTAAAAAGTGCTGCATTCCGCACCGAAAGCCGCGGCGGACATTACCGCTTGGATTATCGGGAAACCCGGGAAGATTGGCAGGTTCACACGGTTGTTAAGGGCGATCGGTGTACGTCCGTGCCCACGGGGATGCGGTATCAGGAAGAAATGATCCGATCTTGATATTTTGGGAGAAGTGAGGATCGTCCGAAATTTTTACCACAGAGGCACAGAGGACACAGAGAGAGGATGTGTGTTCACCTAAATACATACCGCTATAGCAATGAGAAATAATTGGGAAGTTTTCTGTCCCCCAAAACCACCAATTATGAGGGCTTGGAATGGGTGAGATGAGTCCACTTGAGTGGACTTTTGCTATCAGCCTTGAAATTCATTTCAAGGCGGGTGAGTTCTGAGAACTCCTCATATCAAATCCGGTTGAATGCCCGGAAACAAACGGGTTGGATATCAACACCGCTTGGGAATCAATTCCCGAGGGCGCAAGCCTTGCGCCCCTACCAGCTCAAATCATCTAAAGATGATTGGGGAG
>NZ_JAYFER010000679.1:0-203 GCF_055795065.1 Lyngbya sp. CCY1209 | reverse complement strand
AAAGGACGAGAGCTTGAAAGCCGTGTCTTTTTAAAGCACGGATGAAAAGCGAACGGCGACTGAAGTCGCCAGTAAAAGAAGTTGTCATTTTCTATTCTTTAATGTTAGAATTATAATGGAGGTGATATAGAGTTCATTGAGACCGAAGAATCCTACACTTCACAAGCATCGTTTTTGGATGATGACTTCCTGCCAACTATTGG
>NZ_JAYFER010000678.1:0-218 GCF_055795065.1 Lyngbya sp. CCY1209 | reverse complement strand
TACGAACCGCTGATCGAACAGTATGAAATCGTGCGATCGCCCTCCGCTTCTGCGATCGCCCAAATTCGCCAAGATACAGCCTCCCGAACCCCGGCAACTAAAACCCTCGCCGTCTTCGCCGACCCGGTCTTCACCCCCGACGACGAACGGGTAAAAACCCCCGTCGCCGCCACCCCGCCGGACGAGTTATTGCTGGCGGCAATACCCGAGCCCAGAGG
>NZ_JAYFER010000677.1:0-214 GCF_055795065.1 Lyngbya sp. CCY1209 | reverse complement strand
GGACTGATCTGCCAATTTGAAGCCCGCCTTGAAATCAATTTCAAGGCGAATCGCAAAAGTCCACTTAAGTGGACTCGTTCGGAGTAATCGTGTCCTAACCTAAATGCGTACTGCTATAGCAACCGACAGAACGGTTGGGACTGATCTGCCAATTTGAAGCCCGCCTTGAAATCAATTTCAAGGCGAATCGCAAAAGTCCACTTAAGTGGACTCG
>NZ_JAYFER010000676.1:0-218 GCF_055795065.1 Lyngbya sp. CCY1209 | reverse complement strand
TACGAACCGCTGATCGAACAGTATGAAATCGTGCGATCGCCCTCCGCTTCTGCGATCGCCCAAATTCGCCAAGATACGGCCTCCCGAACCCCGGCAACTAAAACCCTCGCCGTCTTCGCCGACCCGGTATTCACCCCCAATGACGAACGGGTAAAAACCCCCGTCGCCGCCACCCCGCCGGACGAGTTATTGCTGGCGGCAATACCCGAGCCCAGAGG
>NZ_JAYFER010000675.1:0-15664 GCF_055795065.1 Lyngbya sp. CCY1209 | reverse complement strand
AGGCGCGTGTCCTGCGGACACGCGCCTCCGCGCCCGGCCCAACGCCGAAAGATCCTCGCCAAAGGCGGGGATTGCATCGGGGGCGGGAGCCTTCCCCTCGCTGGAGAGCACAGCACTCGGTCTGCGGCACCTTGCCCACTGGCGCCACACGCCCGAGCCTGTCACGCTCCCCGGTAAGGAGCCGCGCCATGCCGAAGATCGAGACCAGCCCGCTGCCAAAAACCTCTTTCCTGTGGAGGATGGTTCAACCGGGTGACTTCATTGATGGCTATGCGGTGGAGAGCCGCCTTGGCCCACGGGAGGCGGCGGATATCGGCCTCAGCATGCCCAAATGGGCCAGTGCCCTGCTGGCGTTGCGCAACCACATCGTGCGCCCTTTGGGCCTCAAGACCGAAGTGAGCGATACCGGTGAAGGCGCGATTTTTCCGGTCACTTATGACGATGCGCAGGAGGTGATCCTGGGAACCGATGACACCCACCTGAATTTCCGCATCTGCCTGCGTCAGGAGGCAGGGCGCATTCACATGGCGACTTGGGTGCACCGTAACAATTGGCTGGGACGGATCTACCTGATGGTGGTGATGCCGTTTCACATCCTGATCGTGCACGATTCCATGCGCCGGATCGCGCGCGCAGACGCGCCTTCTGCCTCAGCGCAAACGCCGCACTAACGCAGCCCTCACGCCGAGACAGAGTATTCCGCAAACCCGCTACTGCGTTGCGGCCTCCGAGAGGTTTTGCAGCGCCGCGGTCATGCCCGCGATGAATTCAGCGTTGGCTTTGATATCCAGCCCCTCGAACATCATCACCGGATCCTCATAGGTGAGCCAGACCTTGCCCTCGCTGTCCTCATAGGCCAGCGCCTTGAGCGGCAAAAACAGGCCCGCACGCGCATCAGCCTGCATCGCCGCTGTGCCGATCTTGGGATTGCCAAAGATCAGCAGTTGCGAGGCGGCAAGCTCCTCGCCAATGCCCTCGGCCCCTTTGGCATGATCGACGCGGGCAAAGACCGTCGCGCCTGCCTTGTCCAGCGCCATTTCGAGCGCATCCAGTGTTGCGGGCACGGAATGACGGCTCTCGACTTTGACCAGATCCGCAAGGCCGGGCACGGCGCTCATCAGGGCAATCGCGGCAGCGGTTACAAAGGTTTTCATAAGATCTCCTCAATCACAAATGGACGATTTGGCGCAAAATCTGGCGCGCGTCACCGGGCTTCGCCAGTCACAAAGGCGACACGCGCTGAAATCGGCAAAGACCGGCCACCCCCTGCCCCGCGCCTGCCCCCTGCCAACCTCGTGCAATTCGCAAGCCAGCGCGCGATGCCCTCTTTTCCCGCCGCCGGTTCCGGTCCATAAGGCAAATATGCTTAAGACCCGTCTCATTCCCTGTCTCGATGTCGCCGATGGCCGTGTGGTCAAGGGCGTGAATTTTGTCGGCCTGCGTGACGCAGGCGATCCGGTGGAGGCCGCGCGCGCCTATGACGCCGCCGGTGCCGATGAGATCTGTTTCCTCGACATCCACGCGACCCATCAAAACCGCGGCACGATGTTTGACATGGTGCGCCGCACCGCCGAGCAATGCTTTGTGCCGCTCACCGTGGGCGGCGGCGTACGCACCAAGGACGATGTGCGCGCGCTTTTGCTTGCTGGGGCGGACAAGGTCTCTTTCAACTCTGCTGCGGTGGCCAACCCGGATGTGATCCGCGAGGCCGCCGACCAGTTCGGCAGCCAGTGCATCGTCTGCGCCATTGACGCCAAATCCGTCGCCCCCGGCAAATGGGAGATCTTCACCCATGGCGGGCGCCGCGAGACCGGCATCGACGCGGTGGAATTTGCCCGTCTGGTGACCGCCAAGGGCGCGGGCGAGATCCTGCTGACCTCGATGGATCGCGACGGCACCAAATCGGGTTTCAACCTCGAGATGACCCGCGCGATTTCCGATGCGGTGGATGTGCCGGTGATTGCCTCTGGCGGTGTCGGCACTCTGGATCACCTCGTGGACGGCGTGACCAAAGGTGGCGCCAGCGCGGTCCTGGCTGCCTCGATCTTCCACTTCGGCGAATACACGGTGCAACAGGCCAAAGAGCACATGATCGCCAACGGCATCCCGATGAGGCTCCAATGACCCTGCTGCATGACCTCGAACAGACCATTCTGTCGCGCAAGGGCACCGATCCAGACACCAGTTGGACCGCGAAACTCCTGTCCAAAGGGCCGGAGAAATGTGCGGAGAAATTCGGCGAAGAAGCCATAGAGGCCATCATCGAGGCGGTGAAGGACAACAAGGCGGGGCTCGCGTCCGAGGGCGCGGATGTGCTCTATCATTTCCTGGTGATGCTGGCCGCGCGCGATGTGGCCTTGGATGATGTGCTCAAGGTTCTGGCCGAGCGTCAGGGCCTGAGCGGCATCGCCGAAAAAGCGGCCCGCCCCAAGGGATAACACTTGTCGGCACGGCACAGGACGCCTGCCCACCGATCAGATCGATGGGCAGCGCGCGCTGATCGGTGCCCGGATCAGGCGGCCGGTTCAGGCGGTCGGATCAGGCAGTGGGGGCCTGCGCCAACCAGGTCAGGATTGCCTCTGTCGTCTCCTGCGGGCGTTCCTGCTGAATCCAGTGGCCACACTCCAGGGTGACGATCTCCACGTTGGGCACGAACTCCGTCAGACTATCGGATTGGGGGATCGTGTCCTGCGCGCCATAGATCATCAGGGCGCGCTGGTCGATCCGGGGCGCGACATCGGCCAGAAGATGCCAGTTGCGGTCGAGGTTGCGATACCAGTTGATGCTACCGGTGAACCCGGTCTCCGCAAAGGCGGACACAAAGACCGCCAGATCCTCGTCACACATCACCGGGTCGCCCTGCGGCTGCTGCGCAAGGGCCAGATCCATCATCATCATGCCCGGTGAAGGCTGCGCCGGCGGCAGGTTCTTGCGAAACAGGTTGCGCAGGAACTGCGCCGCGTTCTGGTCGAGCACCGCATCCGCCACCCCGGGCTGGCGGTTGAAATGCACAAGGTAGTGGTCGCTGCCAAACACCTCCTCGATGAATTCGATCCAGGGTTTCGGCGTGCGGGGCTGGTAGGGCAAGGCCAGGCTGACGATGCCGGACACCCGGTCCGGATGCAGTTGTGCCAGCCCCCAGACCACATTCGCGCCCCAGTCATGCCCCACACATATGGCCTGCTGATAGCCGAAGTGATCCAGCAGCCCCACCAGATCCCCCGTCAGGGCGGCAATGTCATAGGCCTCAACCTCGGCCGGACGGGACGACCGTCCATAGCCGCGCTGGTTCGGGGCGATCACATGGTACCCGGCCGCCGCCAGCGCCGGCATCTGCTCGCGCCAGGAATAGGCATGCTCCGGCCAGCCGTGGCACAGCAGGATCGGGTGGCCGGCGTTTTCCTGGCCGCACTCGAACACCTCCAGTTCGACACCATTCACAGAAACAAAGCTGGGGGCGGGAAAAAGGGTCGTCTCAGGCATCGCGTTATCTCCTTGTTGAACACGTCAAACGCGGCCTAATCTGCAATGGTGCCAAATTCTGACACCATTTGAGGGGGCCGCAGACGGATATGACTCCGCGTCACCGACAGGACAGCATCCTGCGCATTCTGCGCCGCAGGGGCAGCACGACGGTGCGCGCCCTGGCCCATGATGTCAGCGCCTCGCGCCGCACCATCCTGCGGGACATCGCCGCGCTGCGGGATGAGGGGTATGTGATCCATGCCGATCCCGGGCGCGGCGGCGGTCTCTGCCTTGATATCGGCTCCGTGCGGGCCACCGCGCGCCTGTCGGTGACCGAGGTCTTTGCGCTGGTGATCAGCGTTGCAAGCATGAAGGCCGCCGGCCAGCTGCCGTTTTCCGGGCTCGCCGACAGCGGCTTGGCCAAGATCGAAAGGTCACTGCCGGCGGACAAGATCCGCGACCTGCGGCGTTTCCTGGACTGTCTCTATGTCGGCAGGCTGGCCCCGCAGGTGGACATTTCCGACCTCGGCCCGATGGACCCGGCGCTGCTGCCAGCCTTCGAGACGGCATTCCTGGATCGGGTTCTCCTCGCGTTCCGATACCGCGATGCAAAGGGGGCCACCTCGACCCGCCGGGTCGAGCCGCAGGCGATCCTGGTGCTGCCGCCTCTGTGGTATCTGGTGGCCTGGGATCCCGACCGCGCGGCGGTGCGCCATTTCCGCATGGACCGGATCAGCGCCCCAGACTGCATCGAGGGCACCCGGTTTCAGAAACGCCACGTGACGTTCGACGATGGCGTGCGCCCCCTCCGCTAACCCCGGCAGAGGACCGCGCCTTGCCGCCAGGCAAGGCGCCGGGCCCAACGGGAGGCGCGCATGTCCCATGCGCAACGACGGGCGGGAGCCGCCCCTCGCCCGCCCTTCAGAGTTTTGAGGAAATGATACCGGTTGCAAAGCCGCCCTGGCGCAGCTCGCCGAACAGGCGCTGGTATTCGATCTTTGGGCAGCGGTTCTGGATCACATCCACGCCACGGGCCTGCGCCTGTGCCGCGGCCTCGGCATGCTCCACCCCGATCTGCATCCAGATCGTCCGCAGCGTCGGAAAGGCTGCAAGCGCCTCTTCCACGATGCCGGGCACCGCTTCGGGGCGGCGGAAGATATCGACCATATCCACCGGCTCCGCAATCTCGGAGAGCGATGCGTGCACCGTTGCGCCAAACAACTGCGTTCCGGCATGGCCCGGGTTCACCGGGATCACCCGATAGCCCTTCAGCGACAGGTAGCGGGCGACGTAATAGCTCGGCCGCACCGGATTGGGCGAGACCCCGACAACGGCGATCACCTTTGTGCGGGTCAATATGGTTCTGAGATGCGCATCCGAATACATGTGGACACTCTGCGCAGGTGTTGCCGTCAGCGCAAGCCCCGCCACGCAGACACCTCGCAGACCTGCGGGCAGAGGCGCCAAGAAAAAAGCGCCCGAAGAAGCTCCGGGCGCGAGGTGTGGAACGAGGGACAGTGAAAAAGATCTGTGGCGGTTCCAAAGCCACAGCCTGCTATTGAATCTGGGGCTGTCGCGGCGGATTGAAAGAGCGGCTCTCTTTTTTGTGAAGAGGGCGCGTGTATTGCAGCTTGACTCTGCCCCGCGCAGCACCAAGCGCGTGATCAATCCGCTTGCAGCACTCCGGGCCAGGCCGCCCGTGCCGCCCGGATCATCCCGTCCGGCTCTGCCAGCCACAAGGCCTCCACCCGCGGCGTATGAAACAGATAGAGCCGCCCGTCGACGATCTCCCACGTCAGGGGATTGCCGTCGAACACCCGACCACGGGCCATGCCATAGGCGCAATGGCCGCCGAAACGGGGTGCATAGGCTCTCGGGTTGGCCTCGAAGCGCGACTGGTTCTCGGCGGAGTGGAAGAGCCAGACCGCCCCTTTCCACATCAGCGCGTGATCCGAATGCCCCTTCAATGGCGCGTCGGCCAGGTGGAAGGACACAGGGTCGTAGCCCCCGATGGCAATTCCGTCGTCAACCGCGATATAGAGCGTCCCGGCCGCGGCTTGGGTTGCGGGGACCATGGCACACATCCCCGCAGTCATGATGACAGCGCCCAGCCCACGCAGGGCGGGTATCAGACGATGATGCAGCACAGTCTCCCTCCGGCACGATTTCAGATGGCACAGAGAATGCCGACTGGCGCGGCGTCGGAAAAGACCGGATACGGGAATTTGAACAGCTTGTGACAAGTGTTGCACACAGGATTCAAAATGCGCGCGCCCACGGCGGGCCTGCGCGCAGTCTGCCGGGCCCGCCTGTCCTGTCGGCCCCGTCGCGCCTCGTCGCGCCCCCTTGAGGGGGCTGTCACGCGGTGTCAGTCGAAGATGTCCTCGATCGCGTCAAAGACCTTTTTCCAGCCGGATTTCTTCTTCTTCTTCTTTTTCTTTTTCAGCTGCTTGGCCACCAGCCCCGCTGCCAGATCGCCCCAATCACCGGTCTTTGCCGCGCGGGTGGGGTTGGGTTTGGCCGGTTTTGACGCCTTGGGCCGTTTGCCACGGGTCTGCGCCGTTTTCTGCCCTGCCAGCGGCCGCATCTTTTGCGCCGACAGCGGCGCGCCGCAGGTGCCACACACCAGCGCGTGCACGGCCGCATCGGGCACAAATGTGGACTGGACGCCACAGTAACAACAGCGAATGAGTTTGCCGCCGGGGATGCTCTTATGTGCGATGGGGACCTCCTCCTGTTCAGCCCTTCAACGAAGCATATAGGGAGAGCGCCGCCGCATTTGAAACATTGAGCGAGCCAAAACCGCGCGCCGCGTCGATCTTGACCAGCTTATCGACGGTTTCCTTGGTCTTTTGCCGCAAGCCCGGCCCTTCGGCGCCCAGCACCAGGGCGATCGGATCGGAGGTGCGGCCCGCGACCGCCTCCTCGATGGTTTCCTCGGCCTCGCCGTCCAGCCCCAGCACCAGATACCCCATCTGTTGCAGCGCCACGATACTGTCCGAGAGGTTGCGCATGCGCAGGTACGGCTGGCGTTCCAGCGCGCCGGAGGCGGTTTTGGCCAGAGCCCCGGTTTCCGGGGCCGAGTGGTGACGGGTGCCGATCACCGCCGAAGCGCCGAGCACTTCGGCCGAGCGCAGGATGGCGCCAACGTTGTGGGGGTCGGTCACCCGATCCAGCAGGATCACCCGCGGGATTTCGGCGCCGATGCAATTGTCCTCAAGCCCGCCCCAGTTCAGCGGCTTGACTTCCAGCGCCGCCCCCTGGTGCACCGAGCCGGGATCGATCGGCACCGAGAATTTGCGCGGATCGACCACATCGGGTGTCATGCCGGAGGCGGCGATGGCGTCTTCGAGCTTGTTCTGGGCATTCAATGTCACCACAAGGCGCAGCTTTTCGCGCCGGGGATTGAGCAGCGCATCGCGCACCGCATGCAGGCCAAACAGCCAGACGGTTTCCGCCGAGGCCGCCTTTTTGGCCTTTTCCTTTTCCACCACCCAGGCGGGTTTCTTGCTGGGTTTCTTGTTCATGACATGCTCCGGAAAACAAAATGCGAGGCGGCGGAAAAAAGTTGCGCTTTTCCGGTTGACGCCCGTTTGGTGCGCTAGTAATCACGCCTCCACGTCAGGTGCAACATGCTTCTGACCGTGGGCGACAGGCCGCAAGGTGTGGCAGGGGACTGTAACTCCCTCGCGGAGACGCACGCTAGGTTCGATTCCTAGGTCGCCCACCATCTTCTCTCTTTCAACTGAAAAATCAACGACCTGAGACAGGATGGTATTCGCCGTCCTGTGGGTCGTTTTTCCAAATACTGTGGTCCACCCCCGCGCGCGACCGGGGAAGCCGGTGCGGCTGCGCCAGGTGGATTATTGCAGATTTTGCGGGTGAGCGATGGCGCCGGGGCGCTGCCCCGGACCCCGGGATATTTCCAAGAAGATGAAGGCTGGTGCCGCGGCAGGAACCGCTGCTCGGCGTCCCCTGGAACTGATCACGGGCGCGCCCTGGCCGAGCCGTCAGACCGTCTGGGCAAGCGCCGCTTCGACCCAGGCGACCAGCGTGTCGAGATCGGGGGCGGTTTCGACGGCCAGACCTTCGGCGAACCCCTCGAAGGCCTCGACGTTCATCCGGTTGACGCCGGACACCACCGGCAGCCCCATGGCCAGCGCTTCGGCGATGACCGGGCGCATGCCACGGCCATCGGCCTCGTGTTTGCCGAATTTATTGACCAGCAGCACCTGCGGCGCGGGTGTGGTGGCAAGCTGGGCGGTGACCAGCCCGACGGCGCGTTCGAGCGCCTCGGGGTTGAGACGGCAGCCACGGGCGCCCTCGCCCAGGGACTGGGAGATCCGGATGGTTTCCCCCTCGGGCAGGACGCGCACATCCATGTCGCAGAGCTTGCTGTCATAGCAATCGGTGTTGGTCTGCACGATGCCTGCGGTGCGAATGCCCCTTTCGGCCAACCGCTCTGCCAATGCGGTCAACAGGCGGTCGGTGGCACCGCGTTCGGTGGTCATCACATAGGCAAGCTGCATGGGGTCGTCCTTTGCATGTCGTCTGCGCAAGCGGCAGATTAGCGCGAAAGGACGGCGCCCGCCAGTGGCGACGCAGGCCGTGATTGTCGCAGATCAGCGCGTACCATGCGTGCCCGCTGCCATGGCGCTGAGGCCCAGCCGGGCAAAGAGCGCCTCGTCCGCGTCCTCCTCCGGGTTGTCGGCGGTCAGGAGCGTGTCGCCCATGAAGATCGAGTTCGCCCCGGCAAAGATGCACATCGCCTGCAGTTCATCGCTCATCTCGGTGCGCCCGGCCGAGAGCCGCACATGCGCGCGCGGCATCAGGATGCGGGCCAGCGCAATGGTGCGGACAAATTCGAGCGGATCAAGCGGAGGCGTGTCGGCCAGTGGCGTATCTGCCATCGGAATCAGCATGTTGATCGGTACTGATTGCGGATGTTCCGGCAGCGTCGCAAGGCTCAGCAGCATGTCGATCCGGTCGCCGCGCTCTTCACCCATGCCAAGGATGCCGCCCGAGCAGACGTTGATCCCGGCCTCGCGCACCCGCGCCAGGGTGTCCAGCCGATCCGCAAAGCTGCGGGTGGTGATGACCTCCGGGTAGTAGCGCTCCGAGGTGTCGATGTTGTGATTGTAGTAATCGAGCCCCGCATCCCGCAGGCGCAGCACCTGATCCTGCTCCAGCATGCCCAGGGTCATGCAGGTCTCCATCCCCAGCGCCTTGACGCCCGTGATCATCGCTTCCAGCTGAGCCATGTCGCGCGCCTTGGGGCCGCGCCAGGCCGCGCCCATGCAGTAGCGCGTGGCACCAGCGTCGCGGGCCTTCTTGGCCTCGGCAATCACCCGCTGCACCTCGATCAGTTTGGAGGCCGGGAGCTGCGCTCCATTGCGTGCCGATTGCGCGCAATAGGCGCAATCCTCAGCGCAGCCGCCGGTCTTGATCGACAGGAGGCGCGATTTCTGCACCGCGTTGGGATCAAACATCTGCCGGTGCAGGCTCTGGGCCTGAAACAGCAGATCCATGAAGGGCTGGGCATAGATCTCCTCTGCCTCCTGCCGGGTCCAGTCGGTGCGGATAAGGGGGGTGTCGAGCATGGGAAGCCTCGCTGGATAACGGATCACACTACACGCCAAGGAGGCGCGAATCTTTTATAGATAATATATAAACCATGAATATGGGCAGTACAGCGTTGAATATATTTGAGTTTCATTCAGGCATGCCCATCAAAAATACGCGCATAGGGCGAATGCACGGCAGAACTCTCTGCAGGTGGGCGTGGATCAGAAACCTCTTGACGGGCTGCCATGTCCTCCCCTACGCCTAGGGCCACGCAGGGGAGTCCCGCCGAGGGGACTGAGAGGCAGACAGGGAGAAATCCCGGTGACGCGACCCTTAGAACCTGACCCAGTTGATACTGGCGTAGGAAGCTAGGACAGTCGCGCATCGCCCCGGTACAGGGTTGATCCGCCGCTGCTCTGACACGGCAGGACCTGTACCCCCTGCCCCGTTTTCCTCCGGCCCGGCTCAATTGGTGTCTTTTTGAGAATGGACTCGAGGAGCACCAAGATGAACGTCCCCAACCCAAAGATCACCACAGGCGCATTGCCTGCGTCGCGCAAGATCTATGTGGCAGGCGAGATGCACAAGGACATCCGCGTGCCGATGCGTGAAATCGCCACCCATCCGACCGCGGGCGAAGCGCCGCTGCCGGTCTATGACAGTTCCGGGCCCTATACGGATCCGGAGATCCTGACCGACATTCGCGAGGGTCTGGCGCCGCTGCGCGCCGCCTGGATCAAGGATCGCGGCGATGTCGAGGCCTATCAGGGCCGCGATGTTACCCCTGCGGACAATGGCTTTGTCGCCGGCGACCGGCTGGTGCCGGAGTTCCCGGTGCGGCCCGCGCCCCTGCGCGGGACCGGGGATGCCGCCCCGACGCAGCTCGCCTATGCCCGCGCCGGGATCATCACGCCGGAGATGGAGTATATCGCCATTCGCGAGAACCAGCTGCGCGAGCTGTCGCCCTGTCATGGTAGCCGCGATGGCGAGGATTTCGGGGCCAATATCCCCGACTATGTGACGCCTGAATTCGTGCGCTCCGAGATCGCCGCCGGGCGCGCCATCATCCCCGCCAATATCAACCACCCGGAGCTGGAGCCGATGATCATCGGCCGCAATTTTAAGGTGAAGATCAACGCCAATATGGGCACCTCGGCCGTCACCTCCTCGATGGAGGAAGAGGTGGACAAACTGGTCTGGGCGATCCGCTGGGGCGCGGATACGGTGATGGACCTGTCCACGGGCCGCAACATCCACAACACCCGGGAATGGATCATCCGCAATTCGCCGGTGCCCATCGGCACCGTGCCGATCTATCAGGCGCTGGAAAAGGTGAACGGCATTGCCGAGGACCTGACCTGGGAGGTGTTCCGCGACACGCTGATCGAACAGGCGGAACAGGGCGTCGATTATTTCACCATCCACGCAGGCGTGCGGCTGCATATGGTGCCGATGACCGTGGAACGCGTCACCGGGATCGTGTCGCGCGGTGGGTCGATCATGGCAAAGTGGTGCCTGCATCACCACAAGGAGAGCTTCCTCTACGAGCACTTCGAGGAAATCTGCGACATCTGCCGCCGCTATGATGTGAGCTTCTCGCTGGGCGACGGCTTGCGTCCCGGATCGATCGCCGATGCCAATGACGAGGCGCAATTTGCCGAACTGGAGACGCTGGGCGAGCTGACCAAGATCGCCTGGGCCAAGGACTGCCAAGTGATGATCGAGGGGCCGGGCCATGTGGCCATGCACAAGATCAAGGAGAACATGGACAAGCAGCTGGAGTGCTGCCACGAGGCGCCGTTTTACACGCTGGGGCCGCTGACCACGGATATTGCGCCGGGGTACGATCACATCACGTCTGGCATTGGCGCGGCGATGATCGGCTGGTTTGGCTGCGCGATGCTCTGTTACGTGACGCCAAAGGAACACCTCGGTCTGCCGGACCGCGATGATGTAAAAACCGGGGTGATCACTTACAAGATCGCCGCCCATGCCGCTGATCTGGCCAAGGGTCTGCCCGGCGCGCAGCGGCGTGATGATGCGCTGAGCCGCGCACGGTTTGAGTTCCGCTGGGAGGACCAGTTCAACCTGTCGCTGGACCCGGAAACGGCACAGAGCTTTCACGACGAGACCCTGCCGAAAGAGGCGCACAAGGTGGCGCATTTCTGTTCCATGTGCGGGCCGAAGTTCTGCTCCATGCGGATCAGCCACGACATCCGCGCCGAGGCCCAGAAGGAGGGGTTCGAGGCGATGGCGGCGAAGTTCCGCGAAGGGGGCGAGCTTTATGTGCCGGTGGCGGATGCTGCGGCGGACACGCCGGAGGAGTCGGCGTGATCACCATCGCGGGCGCAGGTCTGGCAGGCCTCGCCTGCGCCTATGCACTGGCCCGCCGGGGCGTGGCGGTGCGCCTGTTCGAACGCTCCGGGGGGATCGGTGCCGACAGTGCGGCCCGCTACGCGGGCGGCATGCTGGCGCCCTGGTGCGAACGCGAAAGCGCCGAGGAGGAGGTGATCTCTCTCGGCAGCCGCGCCTTCGACTGGTGGGCCCGGATCACCCCGGTGCACCGGCGCGGCACGCTGGTGGTGGCACCGCGCCGCGACCGGGCAGAGGTGGCACGTTTCGGACGTCGCACCCGTGCGTACCGGCAGGTCGGCGGGGCGGAGATCGGCGCGCTGGAACCGGCGCTGGCGGGGCGGTTCGATCAGGGGCTGTTCTTTGAGGGCGAGGCGCATCTGGACCCGCGCCGGGCGCTGCGGGATCTGGCGCGCGCGGTGGTGGATCTGGGCGGAGAGATCAGCCTCGGCACCGAGGCCCCGCAGCAGGTCGATCTGGATTGCACCGGCATGGCGGCCCCGCTGCCGTCCTTGCGGTCGGTCCGGGGCGAGATGGCGATCCTGCGCTGCCCGGAGGTGGAGATCAGCCGCACACTGCGCCTGCTGCATCCGCGCACGCCGATCTACCTCGTGCCCCGGGGCGATGGGCACTACATGCTGGGCGCGTCCATGGTGGAAAGCGATCACGCCGGCCCGCCGACCCTGCGCGCCCTGATGGAGCTGCTGGGGGCGGCCTATGCGCTGTCGCCCGCCTTTGCCGAGGCGGAGGTGGTGGAGACCGGCGCCGGTCTGCGCCCTGCCTTTCCCGACAACCTGCCCCGGCTGGAGCGGCGTGACGGCACGCTGTTTCTCAACGGGCTGTACCGACACGGGTTCCTGCTGGCCCCGGCCATGGCCGAAGCCGCCGCAGACCAATTGATGGAGCACCGCGATGAAAATACTCGTGAATTCCGAACCGCATGAGATCACCGGCCCGTCGCTGGCCGCCGCGCTGATGGAGCTGGGCTACACCAGCCCGGCCATCGCAACGGCACTAAACGGGCAGTTCGTGGCCCGAGACGCGCGCGCCGCGCAGCCGCTGCACCCCGGCGACCGGATCGAGGTTCTGGCGCCGATGCAGGGGGGCTGAGATCATGGAGGTCTATGGCGAAACACTGACGTCACGCCTGTTTCTGGGCACCGCGCAATACCCCTCGCCCGCCGTCCTACAGGCGGCGATCCGCGCCAGCGACACCGATCTGGTCACCGTCTCCTTGCGCCGTGAGGCCGCCAATGGATCTGGCGCGGGGTTCTGGGATCTGCTGCGCGAGACCGGCGTGCGCATCCTGCCCAATACGGCCGGGTGTCACTCGGCGCGCGACGCCATCACCACCGCGCAGATGGCGCGGGAGGTCTTTGGCACCGACTGGATCAAGCTGGAGGTCATCGGCCATGCGGACACCCTGCAGCCGGATGTCTTTGGCCTGGTGGAGGCCGCGCGCGTGCTGAGTGCCGAGGGGTTCAAGGTCTTTCCCTATACCACCGAGGATCTGGTGGTGGGCGAACGGCTGCTGGAGGCCGGCTGCACGGTGCTGATGCCCTGGGGCGCGCCGATCGGATCCGGTCGCGGGCTGGCGAACCCCGAGGGGCTGCGCGCGATGCGGGCGCATTTTCCGGATGTTCCGCTGGTGGTGGATGCCGGCATTGGGCGGCCCTCGGATGCGGCGGCCGCGATGGAGCTGGGCATGGATGCGGTGCTGTTGAACACGGCGGTGGCCAAGGCGGGCGATCCGGCGCTGATGGCGCGCGCCATGGCGCTGGCGGTGGACGCGGGACACAAGGCCTGCCTGGCCGACCCGATGGAGCGACGCGACATGGCGGTCCCCTCCACCCCGGTGATGGGACTGGCGGACCTGAATTTGGCGGAGAAGACATGATGGAACGGTTTTACCTGATCGTCGGCCATGTGGGCCGGGTGGAGTTGCTGGTGCCGCAGGGCGCGCGGCTGGTGCAGCTACGGATCAAGGATCAGCCCGATGCGGAGGTGCGCCGTCAGATTGCCCGGGCGCGTGACTTCTGTGCGGTCTACGGCGCCCAACTGGTGGTCAACGATCACTGGCAGGCGGCGCTCGACCTCAACTGCGATTTTGTGCACCTCGGTCAAGAGGACATGGAGACCGCGGATTTCGACGCCCTGCGCCGGGCCGGCGTGCGGTTTGGCCTGTCGACCCATGACGAGGCGGAGCTGGAGCGGGCGTTGGCGCAGGACCCGGCCTATGTGGCCCTGGGTCCGGTCTATGAAACCAAGCTGAAACAGATGAAATGGGACCCGCAGGGGCTGGAGCGGGTGACCCGCTGGAAGAGCCTCGCGGGCGCCGTGCCGCTGGTGGCCATCGGCGGGGTGACGCTGGAGCGCCTGCCGGATGTCTTTGCGGCCGGGGCGGACAGCGCTGCGGTGGTGACCGACATTCAGGCGGCGGAAGATCCCGAAGCCCGAACCCGCGCGTGGGTGGCCGCGTGTCGGACCTGAGCGCGTTTGCGCGCCAGATCGCCCTGCCGGAGGTCGGCGCGGAGGGCCAGGCGCGATTGGCGGCCGCACATGTGCTGGTGGTCGGCGCCGGCGGGCTGGGCTGTCCGGTGCTGACGTATCTCGCCACCGCCGGTGTGGGCCGCATCACCGTGATGGACCCCGACCGGATTGAGCGGACCAACCTGCACCGTCAGCCGCTCTACGCGCCGGATGATGTGGGCGCGCCCAAGGCCGACACCGCGGCCCGGGTGCTGCGCCGACTTGCGCCCGCCCTCGAGGTGGTCGCGCGGGCCGAACCGTTGGGAGCTTCAAACGCAGCGTCCGCAATCGCGGGGGCCGATGTGGTGGTCGATGCCGCTGACAGCTTTGCCGTGTCCTATATCCTGTCGGATGCCTGTCGGGTGGCCAGCACGGTGATGATCTCCGCCTCTGCACTTGGCACCACCGGCTATGTCGGCGGGTTCTGCGGGCCCGCCCCCTCGCTGCGGGCGGTGTTTCCCGACCTGCCCGACCGGGCCGCCACCTGCGCCAGCGCCGGTGTCATGGGGCCGGTGGTGGGCCTGATCGGTGCCGCCCAGGCGCAGATGGTGCTGCAACAGATCCTGATGACAGCGCCGCCGGTGGCGGGGCAGTTGCTGTCCTTTGACATGGGGCGCTTGCAAACTGCGGGCTTTCGCTTCGACACGGCGGAGGAGCCGGCGGCGGGCTTTGGCTTTGTCGGGCTGCCCGCCGATATGCCGTCGGACCGGATTGTGGTCGATCTGCGCAGCACCGCGGAAGCGCCGGATCCGGTGACACCCGACGCCTGGCGCATCGCGCCCGATGCCTTGCGCGGCGCGATGCTGGAACAGTTGCGACGGGTCTCTTGCGCCGGACGATCCCCGCGCACGGACAGGCACATCACCCTGGCCTGCGCCAGCGGGCTGCGGGCCTGGCAAGCGGCGCGGCAGCTCCGGGCGGCGGGGTTCGAGCGCCTCAGCCTGCATGCGGTGCAGGCCCCGTGAGGCGGGTGGTCGTGATCGGCGGCACGGACCCCAGCGGCGGTGCCGGGCTGACGCGGGACGCGGCCATGGCGGTGCGCATGGGCTGCGAGGTGAAACCGGTGGTGACGGCCGTCACGGTGCAGACAGATACGGGGGTCAGTGCTCTCAACCCGGTGCCGCCGTCG
This sequence comes from Lyngbya sp. CCY1209, assembly GCF_055795065.1. Classification (NCBI taxonomy): domain Bacteria; kingdom Bacillati; phylum Cyanobacteriota; class Cyanophyceae; order Oscillatoriales; family Microcoleaceae; genus Lyngbya; species Lyngbya sp. CCY1209. The sequence continues at coordinate 624 of NZ_JAYFER010000675.1, read as the reverse complement.
GTGGTGCGGGCGCAACTGCAGGCCGCGCTTGCCGCCCCCATGCCCGCTGCGATCAAGATCGGCATGGTCGCGACAGACGCACAGGTCGCCGCCCTCGCGGAGTTGCTGCCACAGGATCTGCCGCTGGTCTTCGATCCGGTGCTGCGGGCCAGTTCGGGGGGCACGCTGAGCGCGGCACCCGCCCTGCGCCCGCTGATCGGGCGATCAACGCTGCTGACCCCGAACCTGCCCGAAGCGGCCTGTCTGAGCGACCTGCCCGAGGCGGTCTGCGCCGACGCCCTGCAGGCGCAGGCCCGGGCGCTCCTGGCGTTGGGAGCCGGGGCGGTTTTGATCAAGGGCGGCCATACGCGCGGCGATCACTGTGTCGATCACCTGTTTACACCGCAGGGGACAGAACAGTTTGCCGCCCCGCGCGTCGCCGTCGGGAAACGGGGAACCGGATGCAGTCTGGCCACGGCCATCGCCTGCCAGATTGCGGCCGGCACCGATCTGGCCGCGGCCTGCCGCAGCGCCAAGGCGGAACTGACCCGCTGGCTGCGTCTCTGACCGGGACACCGCCCCCCCTGCACTTGGTGAGGGGTTTCGCTTCGGGCATGGCCCGAAGCGACCCGCGCCGCGGGGCGG